>JARBTU010000105.1 GCA_029240015.1 Oscillospiraceae bacterium
TTTTCATTGTTTGTTATTTTCTTTAACATATGCTCTCCTATAAATCAACTAAAATAAACTCTAATTCGTTTTATTGTTTTTAATCAAGTTGTAGCAATATTTATAAAACACCAAATATGCTCCCGACACAAAAACAGACAGAATGCTCAAATATATCCCAAACGACACCGAAATAAAGATTGTAATAAACGATGGTATCAGCATGCAAATCAAAAGGAAGAACTGCCAATACATCGTTTCTTTTTGTTTCTTCATTACTAACGCGCACGACGAAATCGGTGTTACAACAAATCTCACGGCAAAAAGCGGAATCAAATATTTAAAATACTTTGCGGCTGTCGCCCATTCCTCACCCAAGACAAACGGGATTACCGGTTCCGCAAAAATAAACAGCAATGCAAACGGAATAATCGAGAACCAGAGCAAAAATTTTGAAACCTTGTTGAATGTTTTTGCCAATCGCTCACCATCGTTTTGCTCATCTTTCACCTGTTTAATAAAAACCTGTGATACTTGACCTGATATTAACGACAGCGGAAGCCCCAAAACGCGGTTCATCATGCCATAATATCCGACATACAGAGAAGAAAAGGAAAAATTCATCGCTACCGGCAACACATTATAAGCAACGACATTTGCCATAGAGCTTGCCAGCGTATATTTAGGAAAATCCTTATGTTTTTTTGCACAGAACAAAAGGTTGTCCACTGTCAGCATCTTCCGCTTGACTTTCCCTTTGAGTGTTCGTAACATCTGGGTATTGCCAAAAAAGTAGGAAAAGAACTGACCCACAATAAGACCCCAATAACCGCCATATAAATAACCCAACCCAAGCTGAAAAACAACTTGAACGACAGATTTAATCACATTAGCGGAAGAAATGGTCTTATAACGTTTAAATCTTACATTATAATAGTTAAGAACCGATGTCATCCCGCATACCAGCGTTGTAAGAGGAACAAACAACACGGCTCCCCATGAACTGCTAATTTGGAAAAAACCCGCAATCTGATGCGAAAAAGGAATACACAGAATTGCGGTAAATAAAGAAAATATGACGGTAAAAAAAGAAGCGAGCAAAAAAACGCTGGTTGCTTCATCATCATCGTCGGCAACGACAATCGCATAATCATAGCGCAGACAAGCCGCTTGGGAGGTTATGTTGATGATAGACACAAACAATGTATAAATTGCAAAAGAAGAAACGCTGTAAACTCTGGTTAAAAGCGGCGTGCAAAGTATCGGCAGTGCCTGAGCCGCCAATGCCCCGCTGAAAAGCGTCGCTACATTTTTTAAAAATTCATTTTTGAAAAGTAAATTCATCTTTGATTTTATAAAGCTCATGATAAGCAGAACTTCCTTTATAATTCCGAAAATATTCCAACTTTTTTACATAAATATCAACCAATATTTTAGCATACTGAACTATAAGTGTCAAGGAAAACACCTATCTGCCCATCTCTTGTTGCAATGTTCCAAAGATATTTTAAGTAAAAACATCATATAAAAAAGCCGCATTCGATGCGGCTTTTTTATCAAAAACTTGGCGCGCTTAATTGGATTCGAACCAACGGCCTGTCGCTTAGGAGGCGACCGCTCTATCCTGCTGAGCTATAAGCGCACAATCGACCTCCCTCAGGGAGTCGAACATTTATTATTATATAATATTCACCTTTAAAATGCAAATATTATTTTTAGACAAACGTTACGGATTTTAAAGTCTTATTTACTCCTTTTTTTGGCGAGGCAAGTTCCTTCTCTTTTTTCCGTTTCTTGAGAAAGAAATATTTCTTCTGTTTCTTGTTGAACTGACTGTAGTTCTTTAATAATGTCTGTAATCTTGCCGAACAATCTGTAATACATTTCTTTATAACCATCCATTTTTCTCACCTGCACCTTTATTATGCCAGGATTTATGCCAAATTTCAATGGCATAAATCCTGGCATAATATAATTAATTAAGAGGTGATAATATGGTATACAAAAGATTAAGGGATTTGAGAGAAGACCGTGACTGGACACAACAAAATGTTGCCGACTTCTTGTTCATAAACAGACGAACATATTCGGCTTATGAAAACGGTGTAAATGCCATGTCCCCCGAGATACTCGTTAAATTATCGGACATATATGACACCAGTATTGACTATCTTTTAGAAGTAACCGATGTAAAAGAACCTTATCCAAGAAAGACAAAGCGTTCGTCTTCTTTATAATTATCATAAAAACAGAGGGAAGAGCATTTGCTCTTCCCTCTGCTGAATTTATCTTAATGTATCTCCTGTGCCAAGGCTTTGCACACAAGCTTTTCAATATCCTCATAGCTGGAAAGTGTTCCGCAATCCCGACGGAGAGAAGCCGCTCCATGCAGTCCTTTTAAATACCACGCCGCATGTTTTCTTGCTTCTTTCATCCCAATATACTCGCCTTTATACTCACATATAAGCTTAATATGTTCAAGCATAATGTTCATTCTTTGTTCCAGGTCAGGTTCTTCCATACTCTTTCCTGTTTCGAAATACTGTCTGATTTGCTCAAAAAGCCATGGTTTTCCGTATGCACCGCGACCGATCATCACAAGGTCACAGCCCGTTTTTTCATACATGTCGATGCAAGTCTGAACATCTGTCACATCCCCGTTCCCGATAACGGGAACTTTCACCGCCTCTTTTACCTGTCTGATAATATCCGTATCCACGGGAGGCGTATACATCTGCTGTCTTGTTCTTCCATGAACCGTTATGGCGGACACCCCGCACTGCTCCATCCTTTTCGCAAAGTCAACTGCATTAACCGACTGGTCGTCCCAGCCTTTACGGATTTTTACCGTCACAGGGATGTCAACAGCACGAACCATCGCTTTTGTGATTTGTTCCGCGAGCTCAGGTGTTTTCATCAGTGCGCTCCCGCTCCCGCTTCCCGCCACTTTGGGAACAGGGCACCCCATGTTGATATCAATCACCTGAGGAGCATATTCAAGGCACTTTACAGCCGCTCTTGCCATAAAATCGGGATCATCTCCAAAAAGTTGAACCGCCATCGGCTGTTCAGCTTGGGTTACTGTCAAAAGCTCCTGCGTTTTTCTGTCCGAATAAAAAAGACCTTTACTGCTTGCCATTTCGCCCACAACATATGCCGCGCCAAACCGCTTGCACATCTCTCTGAACGCACGGTCGGCAACCGAAGCCATCGGAGCCAACGCCGCCGTTTTTTCTATTTTAACTGCCCCAATGTTCAGGTATTTCATCTAAACCGTCCTTTATATTGATTAAATTAAAAAAATATTATATACTATATTATATGCGCTGTTGCACAATTCATAAAAGGTGGCACAATATCATGTCCACCTTTTATAAGATTATATCTACTTTTTGGCTGTGCGTCAAGCAACAACCACAGCAGAACGGAGTTTTCACAATGAAACTACTTTGCATTGACGGAAACAGTATTTTGAATCGGGCATTTTATGGAATCAAACAGCTTTCTACCAAAAGCGGATTGCCCACCAACGCAATATTCGGATTTTTTAATATCCTTTTAAAGATGAAGCAGGAACTTTCTCCCGATGCCATCGTCGTTGCGTTTGATTTAAGCGCCCCGACATTTCGGCACAAACAATACGACCTATATAAGGCCAACCGAAAAGGCATGCCGGACGAGCTTGCAGTTCAGCTTCCTATCACAAAAGACTTAATTAAACTGATGGGATATATGGTTGTTGAAAAAGAAGGGTTCGAAGCGGATGATATTCTCGGTGCGTTTTCAAAGCGATGTCTTGACGAAGACGTTCAATGCGTCCTTGCTACAGGAGATCGTGACAGTCTACAGCTTGTAAACGAAAAAATCACCGTTCGACTTGCAACCACCAAAGAAGCGATTATTTATGACCCCCAAAAAATAATGGAGACCTACGGCGTCACACCAAGGCAGCTGATTGAAGTCAAGGCTTTGATGGGGGATTCTTCAGACAATATCCCCGGCGTTAAGGGAATCGGGGAAAAGACAGCCCTCGGGCTCATTCAGCAGTTCGGCTCGCTTGACAATGTTTATGAAAATATTGAAAGCGAAGACATTAAGCCACGGATTAAAAACTTGCTGTTGCAAGAAAAAGAAACCGCCTATTTAAGCAGAGAGCTTGCCACCATTACCTTTGACGTTCCAATCGATTTAAACATAGAAAATTATCTGATAAAGCCACCTCAACAACCGGAATTAGTGGAAAAAATAACTGAACTTGAAATGGTCAGCCTGATTTCAAAGCTTGGACTTTCTGAGGCAGCCGCCATAGCTCCTCCAAAAAATGAGCAGGAAAAACTTTGCTGTGATATTGCTTTGAATCCGAACACAGACGAGGTAAAATCCCAGCTAGAAAAAGCAGGCTCGTTCGACTTCATTATTGACGTGGATGCAGGAGAACTTAAAACCCTTACAATTTGTCTTAACCGTTCCGCTTATCTTTATAACTATAATCCGCACATGGCTTTTGAACAGCTTATTGGCGGGAACAATCTTCCTAAAAGAACTGCCGGAGTCAAAAAAGTTTACCGCTATGCCATCGACAATGGTGTTACAGTTCAAAACATCGTTTTAGACACCGAACTCGCGGCATATTTGCTGAACGCTTCCGCCAAAAGTTATTCCATCCCCGTTCTTTGTGAGGAGTATCTACAGGATACCCAAACCGATTGCGAACAGAAAGACGTTGCACTTTTCAGCCCGCTCTGTGACGCACTTGAAGCTGATTTGAACAAAAAGAACCTGTCCAAACTGCTCACGGAAATCGAGATTCCTTTTGCTGAAGTATTGGCAGAAATGGAACTTACGGGATTTCGCATTGATTTAAGCGGTGTTACGGAATTCGGCAATATGCTGGAGCAAAAAATAGAAATCTTAAACGCAGAAATCATGGAACTTGCGGGTGAAATATTTAATCCCAACTCTCCGCAGCAACTGGGAGAGATTTTGTTCAACAAACTTTCGCTCCCTGCCAAGAAAAAGACCAAGAGCGGATATTCCACCAACTCAGAGGTCTTGGAGTATCTTGCGGACAAACATCCGATTGTTCCGAAAGTACTTGAATACCGAAAGCTTACAAAACTCAACTCCACTTATGTGGTGGGCTTGAAAAAAGTCGTCGGAGCAGATGGAAGAGTTCATTCTATATTTAAACAAACAGAAGCAAGAACGGGACGCATCAGCTCCACCGAGCCGAATATGCAGAACATTCCTATACGGACCGAGCTTGGAAAAGAAATGCGCAAGTTCTTTGTGGCCAAAGACGGATATGTATTGATTGATGCTGATTATTCTCAGATTGAACTTCGTATTCTTGCCCATATCGCGAATGACAAAAATATGATTGATGCCTTTTTACACAATGCCGACATCCACAGCATTACGGCGTCTCAAGTTTTTGGCGTCCCTCTTGAGGAGGTTCCTCCGGTTCTAAGGAGCCGTTCCAAGGCTATCAACTTTGGCATCGTCTATGGAATCGGCGCATTCAGCCTGTCGCAAGACATCGGTGTAACCGTTTCGGAAGCCGCAAGTTATATTGACAACTATCTGAAAACTTATAGCGGTGTAAAAAAATATATGACCGACACGGTCGAGTTCGGAAAAAAACATGGCTATGTGTTAACTTTGTTTGACCGCCGAAGGGATCTCCCCGAGCTTTCATCCTCCAACCACAACCTCAAAGCTTTTGGCGAAAGAGTCGCCATGAACACCCCAATCCAAGGAAGTGCTGCAGATATTCTCAAGATTGCCATGATAAAGGTTCGCAAGAGACTGCATGACGAAAATCTTGATGCGAAAATTGTTCTTCAGGTTCATGATGAAATCATTCTTGAAGCAAGCGAAAAAGACTCAGAGCACGCCGCCCAAGTATTGAAACAGGAGATGGAGCATGCCGCTCAGCTCCACGTTCCGCTTAAAGCGGACGTTTCCAGTGGGAAGACATGGTATGCGGCCAAAGAGTAAGTGAAGGAGCAAATATTTTTATGGAAAAAATCTTGATTGTGTGCACCGGCAACACCTGCCGAAGCCCTATGGCAAAAGCCATTTTAGAAGATCATCTTTTAAAACAAGGAAAAAGCGAAGAGTATTCTGTAAAAAGCCGCGGGGTTGCCGCTTTTTATGGGCAGCCTGCAAGCGATAACGCCATCATCGCGATGAATGAGATCGACATTGATTTGACAAAGCACAAAGCGCAGAGAATCGAACTTTCGGATATTGAATCCGCAGACAAAATTTACGTGATGACCGAGGGTCAAAAAGATGCTATTTCCTCCTCCCTGCCTGAATCGAAAGAAAAAATAGTCGTTTTGGACATCATCGACCCCTATGGGCTGGACATTGATGAATACCGAATTTGCAGGGATGCATTGATAAACATTTTTAACAGGGAATTCCCCGATGACCAAGAATAACACCACCATAAAAATTGTGCCTATGGCACACTGTCATATTGACGAGATTGTTCAGATCGAACAAGAAACTTTTTCCGACGAACCTTGGGCTTTTGAGTCCTTTGAGGCTGAACTGCAAAATAGGTTTTCCATGAACCTTATTGCCCAAAAAGGTGAAGATGTGGTCGGATATCTTATGACATCGTGTGTGTTTGAAGACGCTCACATTAATAATCTGGCCGTTAAAATATCTGAGCGAAAAAAAGGTATTGCCCATATGCTTGTTGCATATTTTACAGAACAGGCAGTCGCAAACGGCGCAAAACAGATTACACTGGAAGTGAGAAAATCCAACCTGTCCGCCATTTGCCTTTATCAAAAACACGGATTTGAACCCATTTCCCACAGAAAAAACTTTTATAAAGACCCTGTCGAAGACGCCCTGCTTTTAAAGAAAAGTCTTTTATAACCTTAAATTGATATACGACTACTCGAAGGATGTGACCTTTTGAAAATTCTTGCAATAGAATCCTCCTGTGATGAAACCGCCGCCGCCGTTGTGCAAAACGGCACAGTAGTATTAAGCTCGGTTGTTGCTTCTCAAATTGAAGAACATAAAAAATACGGCGGCGTGGTTCCTGAAATTGCGTCAAGACGCCATTGTGAAGACATTGTTGGCGTAACAAACGAAGCTCTAAATAAAGCAGCCCTTTCTTTGGATGATATTGATGCCATCGCTGTGACCTATGCGCCTGGGCTGATTGGTGCTTTGCTTGTGGGCGTAAACTTTGCCAAAGGCCTTTGCCTTGCAAAAAACAAACCTCTTATCCCCGTCCATCACATCAGGTCACATATTGCCGCGAACTACATCGCGCACAAGGATCTTAAGCCTCCTTTTATCTGCCTCGTTGCCTCAGGAGGACACAGCCATATCATAGAGGTCAAGGATTACACCGATTTCACGGTAATCGGAAGAACCCGTGATGATGCCGTTGGTGAAGCATATGATAAAGCGGCAAGATGTCTGGGGTTCCCTTACCCCGGCGGTGTCTATATGGATAAAGCGGCTCAACTGGGCGACGAAAGCACGTTTAAACTTCCTCGCCCCAAAGTGGATGGAAGTAAATATGATTTCAGCTTCTCAGGACTTAAAACCGCTGTCATCAATCTTTTGCACAATGCGGAACAAAAAGGCGATGTGCTTAATAAAAACGATGTCGCGGCAAGCTTTCAAAAAACAGCTTGCGACATTCTCAGTGATCGGCTTATTTCCGCGGCAATAGAGTACGGCTATCGGGATGTTGTGATTGCAGGCGGTGTTTCAGCCAATTCGGGATTAAGAAAAAAACTTGCACAGGATTGTGAGAAAAATGGGCTCAACCTTTATCTTCCTCCGCTTGAGCTATGCGGTGATAATGCGGCAATGGTTGGAAGCCAAGCTTATTTTGAATACAAATCTGGAAAAGTCGCGGGATTTGATCTGAATGCGGTTGCTTCCCTGCCCGTCGATTTTGATTGCAACTAAAAAAAGATTGCTTATAAAAATAAGCAATCTTTTTTTCTTTATTTATTACTTCAAAAGATTATTGACTGAACTTGCTGCGGCATCCAATGCTTG
>JARBTU010000106.1 GCA_029240015.1 Oscillospiraceae bacterium
TAACCGTCATTGTTAACTATAAGCATAATCTTTTTGCTAACATCGTTGTCATGGGGTATTGTATTATTAACTATTTCATTCTTTATTCTTACGAAGAGAAAGACTCTCCAACCACAATTGGTTCCCAAATGAAGTTTATAAATACGGCGTTTATCTGTTTTTCATTTTTGACTGGTGTTTTTTCAATTATCATATTCTTTGGGAATATTAGCTTTCAATATCATTCCATTTGGGGAACAACTGATTCAATCGGTACTTTTGACGGGCGACTTTGGGGGATAAACGGAAACCCAAACACTTGCGGCATCATGTCTGTGATTTCGATAGCTTTTTCAGTAATGGAACTATTCTTAAAACATTATAAAAAGCTTTTCTTTAAAATCTTTTTCATTATAAACATTGTAATCCAATACGTCGTTTTGGGATTAACCAAATCTCGTGGTGCACAGCTTGCCTTAATTGCTTTTGTTGGGATCTCTTTAATGATGGGGCTTTATCTAAAATTTATTAAAACGAAAAAGATTAAAAAATTTGCTGTAGTCTTAAGCATCTTAATTGGTATTTTAGGGGGGGCCGCCGCATATGGCACCGTTGAGATTTCTTCCCCTATCATTAATTTTGTTGTTATAAAACTTAACCAAGCCCATACACCTACTGAACCTCCGATAGAAGAAGTCCAGCGCATTGACCTTGAAAAATCAGACACCTCCAACGGAAGATTTCTTCTGTGGAAGGCTGGATTTGAAGCGTTTGAACATTATCCGGTCTTAGGAACAAGCCATAAAAATGTGTATGATTTTACTCTTGATTCCTACTCTGGGACGTTGGCCCTGAATGGACTTAAGGGCGGCGGAATGCATAATGTCCTAATTCAAACTTTAGTTGCAAACGGCTTAGTTGGACTGCTGATCTTTTTGTCAATTATCTGCTGTTTTGGTCGTTTAATTATGAAATACATTAAAAATATCCCTACGCGTGAAAACAGAGTTGCTATGGTGTTTATTATTTCCATACTTTGTATGTTCTTTGCACACAACATGGTGGAAAATATGATTGTATACAGCATCGGCTGGAACCAAACGTTATTCTGGTCTTACTTGGGATTCTGTATGTATTTTATTACAAAAGACATGGGGCTAAAAGACAAGCCAAACTTCCTTTCCCGCTTTGCCGAAAGGGTTACTGCTAAAAAAAATGTCCAACCTTCTGAATAGACTTTTCAAAACCAATCACAAAATAATTGTGATTGGTTTTTTTATAATGTTCGTTTGCCTTACAAAAAATAATAATGACTTTTTCCTTCATTCCATGTATAATAAAATAAGATTTTTCAGTCAATTTCTTAGGAGGATTTTTTATGTTGGACAAGTATTGGAAACAATTTAAAAGCGGTACAGATATTAGAGGGGTAGCGACCGATGGTGTGGAAGGTCAGCCCGTGAACTTAACAGATGAAGTGATTACCAAAATAGCCATAGGCTTTGGAAAATGGCTTAAAAATAAATACCCCGAATGTCCAAAAATCAAAGTGGCTGTAGGGAACGATTCCAGGCTTTCAGGTCCCAGAATTCGCGCCGCTGTCATTTCCGCATTGTCAGGAGAAGGCATCGATGTTTATCCCTGCGGACTTTCTTCCACTCCGGCCATGTTTATGACAACGGTTAAACTCGACTGTGTCGGCGCCGTTCAGATTACGGCTAGCCACCATCCGTTTCATCGTAACGGACTTAAATTCTTTTGCAAAGAAGGCGGTCTTGACAGTCCCGATATTACCCAAATCCTTGAATACGCACAAGAGATTGAGGATATACGGCCTTCTTGTGAAAAAACAGGAACCGTCAACGAAATTGACTTTATGGATACATATTCAGCCATTCTTCGAGACATGATTTGTGAGGGAGCACAGGCAAAAAGTTATGATAAACCTCTTGCAGGCAGCAAAATCGTCGTGGATGCAGGAAACGGAGCAGGTGGATTCTATGCCACAAAAGTCTTAGCGCCACTCGGTGCAGATATTACGGGAAGCCGTTTTCTTGATCCGGACGGTCGTTTTCCGAACCATATTCCCAATCCGGAAGATAAGGATGCAATGGCCTCTATCCAAGCCGCAACAGAAGAAAGTCATGCAGATTTGGGCGTTATCTTTGATACCGATGTTGACCGTGCCGGTTGTGTAGATTCTAAAGGAAGAGAAATCAACCGCAACAAATTGGTGGCTCTTGCTTCTTGTATTGCGATGGAAGGGAATGCAGGTGGTACTGTCGTTACTGACAGCATTACATCAAGCGGATTGAAAACATTTATTGAAGAAACTTTAAAGGGTAAACATCACCGCTTTAAAAGGGGATATAAAAACGTTATTAACGAAGCCGTGCGGTTAAACCAGCTTGGCACGAATGCACCTCTAGCTATCGAAACATCGGGACATGCCGCTTTTAAGGAAAATTATTTCCTTGATGATGGCGCTTATCTCATTACCAGAATTATTATAAAAATGGCGCAGTTAGCGAAACAAGGGAAGACGCTTGACGACTTGATCTCCGACCTTTCTGAGCCTGTTGAAGAAGCCGAGCTCCGATTTGCAATTAAAGCAGAGAACTTTGCCGATGTGGGCAACGGTATCATCCAAAAGCTTTTTGATTATGCAAAGGATAACGGCTGGGACATTGCTGATGATAATCACGAAGGAATTCGCGTCAGCTTCCATAGTGATAATGATAAAGGCTGGTTCCTGCTTCGTTTAAGTGTTCATGACCCTATCATGCCGCTTAATATTGAAAGTGATGTTGCCGGAGGAGTGGAAGTCATAGCCGAGAAGCTTCTTGATTTCTTATCGCAACAGGAAAACTTAGATATTTCATCTATTCAGCGATTCTTAAATAAGTAAAAGCGAACTTTTTAAAGCCATAATCAAAAAAGGCATGAGATTTAAAAATCTCATGCCTTTTTTTGCGTAAGAATATCTTTTATTTGAATTTTTCAGTTGTAGTGGTTCCTTCAATATTTACTATTGCTTTGACTTTAAGATCAGTAGAAGTAATCACATTCTTATTTTCTGCATGCGGATATTTTCTGTCGAATTCTTCCTGAATATCGAAAACGTCTATTTGTTTTTCTTTATACTGTTTAAATAGCTTTATGCAATTTTCTTCAATTTGTTCTTCTGCTTCAATCTCAAGCTGTTTAAACAGTTTTTTGTTAATATCAATTTTTTTCTGCGCCTCGCTAAAATCCGTATTCACCGTTATTTCTCTTTTCACCGTTAGTTTCCCGTCTTTGTACTCAAGCTCTGATTTTAGCGAATAATTCATAATCTGCAGAACACAAAGTTTACCTTTTTCCTGTGGGTTATTAACGTCAATTTCGCCATTTGCTTCATTTTTCAACAACAGATTGAAATACAATGGATCCATTCCTCTTAGCTCTCCTATTTGTTTATACCCTTTGACCAGTGATATTCCGTTAATTACAAAAACATTCTTTTTATTGTCTTTAGAATAAGTCGAAACGATCGGAACAGAATTAACCTTATCCCCCACCAACCGCTGATCCATAAATTCTTTAATGTCGATTTTTACGCCCATCGGAGATACGGATTCATTATTTTGTAATAAATCGAACAGATAAAGTCCTACCATCTTTTCTTCTTTGACTTCGGTATCTTCATATATCTTTGCGTCTGCGTCATAAATTGCAATCAGCGTTCTGACCACGAATTCCTGACTCCTGTCAAAAAGGTCGAAATAGTCCCCAAATCCGTGCTTCGCCAGTCTTTTTGTGAAAAGAATAATTTTATTGTGGGAAAATGTTAGTGTCGAACTGGTCATCCTGTGCAACTCATCTATTGCTCCTGAAATAGTGTTACTTTCCATCCGATACACAATTCGTGTTTCTGAATTCGCGCTTTGCTGGGAACTTCTTGTAGGTTTAAACGCTTCAAAATATACAACGACACCATCCAGTTTGTCATTTGTATCCACCAAAACCGATGTAATAAAAATCAAATCATCCAAATCCCTGTAACTGTTGCATCCTTGAAAAAGGCCTGACATTAAAGAGATCAGCAATACCAAAGCTGTCACTCTTATTTTTTTTATTGATTTCCCCATGGAGGTCCTCCATCCTTGTAATTGATAGACTTCTTGCTGTTTAATATCATTTTATCTATCTTCAGCCCATTGATCCATATTTTATTTTTTCTTAAAAATGTTTTTTGAAATAGATGCAAGCGGCCCTCTTATAACGATATCCTGTGCTTTGGACTTAAATGCTTTTACGGTGCCGAGCGGGAACATAAATGGATAACTGCATGTTCTTAATGACGATATTTGTGCGATAAATAAAATAAACGCAATATAAAACCCGTGCAATCCAAAGCTAACCGATGCAATCGTGACCACCACGGACCATGCAAGCCCTGCTCCTATCAACCGAGGATTGATGAACGAACAGATTGCGTAGACTCCCGTCACTACGACGGTCGCCTGGGACGCGATTCCCACGCCCACTGCCGATTCTCCCAGAATCAGCCCCGCTACAACGCTTAGTGCTTGCCCGATCTGCTGAGGAAGCCTTTTTCCCGCTTCCCTCGCAAGTTCGAAGAACAACTGCATAACAATTAACTCTACGAAAGTAGGCAAAGGAACACCTGCTCGTGAAACAGCTAACCGGAACATAAACGTCGTGGGAAGCAATGAGTAATGCATGGTTGTGAGCGCAACATACAATCCCGGCAACAAAAGGGAAACCAAAAAAGCGCCAAATCTTAAGACTCTTGTAAAACTGGACTCCCTTTTGTTTGAATAATAATCATCCGGAGACTGAAAATTTTCAATGAAAAAATAAGGAACGGTCAACGCAAACGGCGCTCCGTTCAAAACCACAGCAATTCTTCCTTCAAAAAGTCTTGAAACCACCGTATCCGGTTTCTCGGTATACCCAGCAGTTTCTATTATGCTGTTATCTGTTCTAATCTGTTCCGCAATATAATTAATTGACAGAATATATTCGTCCTCTATGGCATTCAGTTTATCTCTCATAAACTGGATCAGTTCCTCGGGAGCGGTTCCCTCCATAAAAAGCAGTGCCGCATTTGTTTGGGACTTGGTTCCCAACCGAAAAACTTCAATTTTCAGTTCCGGACTGGTTATTCTTTTGCGAATTAAACTTAAGCTGTCCATAAACGCTTCATTAAAGCTTTCTTTCGGTCCTCTTAAAGATGGATCAAATTCTGTTTTTTCGATGCCACGCGACGCAATCTTTTTGGTGTCGCACGTCATAACATAGTCGATAAAAGGGAAGAATAATACCGTGTTACCCGAAAGAATCTGTATGATTGCATCGTTCGCATCCTTGACATCTTCCACCGAGGATGCATGCACCGCATTGGAAGCTGAATTTTTGTCTGTAATTGGGAAAGTTACCTCCAATAAAGGATTGATTATATTAAGGCTGATATAAGCCGAGTTGCATAAATCATCTATATATAACAAAGTGACTTCACCGCTTGTCGTGAAAATACTTCTTGTTTTTAAATCAAAGCAGTTGTTAAGTTGCTTTTTTACATCCTCTAAAGAAATCGGCATTTTTACGCTCCTTTATTTCATATCAAAACATAAAATAGTTGATAGGTTTTGATGG
The DNA here is from genome assembly GCA_029240015.1 of Oscillospiraceae bacterium. GTDB lineage: Bacteria > Bacillota > Clostridia > Oscillospirales > Ruminococcaceae > JARBTU01. The sequence goes on from JARBTU010000106.1 coordinate 5,641, forward strand.
TCAAGTTAATCGGTAATAGTGTTTCTAAAATTCTGAATATTATTCTTTTAGCTTGCCCATACTAACCACTAATATTGGTAACATCGCATAAAGGAGTGCTGATTTGGACGTGGTTAAGCTAAACTCAAAACATATCATGTTTTTAATTGTAGGTGTCGCAACAATTTCATTAAAAACTTATCCCACCGTCTTTACAAAGTTGGGAGGGCGAGACACATGGATCGCTGTGTGTATTGCAAGTGTCCTAATACTTGCTTTTTTAATTTTTGCACTGTTTACCGGCAAAAAAACGGGCTTTTACGGATTTAATGAGATTTACAACTATGCGTTTGGAAAAATAGGAGGGTTGTTTACTTTTTTATACCTCATGACCATCCTAATGACCATGTTTGAAAGCGCGTCGGTGGAAGCAAATGTGGTACATACAAGCTTTTTGCTTCGTACGCAGACCTGGGTATTTCTGGTCGTATCTGTTATTGCTTCGATTATAGTCGTCAGAAAAGGCGGCGCTGCGGTTGTCACCACCTCTATTATCGCACTTGTAATGATAAGCTTGTCCGGTATGCTGTTATCTATCCTCACTCAGAAATACAAAGAATTTAAGTACTTGTTCCCAATTCTTGCCGATGGCATCACTTCTGATTTTATGCTTACGATTTTAAAGATTTTGGAGCATTGTGTTTCCCTATCTTAAAGGAATTGAAAATAAAGAGCATATTACGAAATTTTCTGTTTTTGCCATGCTTTTTGTAATTCAGATTGAAATCGTATCCATGATTGGCTGTATCACAATGTTCGGTATTGAACGAAACAACGAGCTGATTTTTCCTAAAATTACTCAAACCCAAACTGTCAGCTATTTCGGTTTTATGGAAGCAGGAGAACTTTTCGTTATGCTTCAAATCATTGCAGGCTGGTTCATGAAACTTTGTATCACCTTTTATGCTCTACTGCAATTGTTTGATCAAATCGGCGTAAAAAACAAATTCAGAATCTATATTGTTGCAGTTGCTACATTCGTCATTTCCTTTTTTGCGTCCAGCAATTTATTGAACCTTTTTGATTTACTGGATTATTTATTATATATTCAATTGTTTAATTTTGTTGTGATGCCTCTTATTGGCTGTGTGATTTGCCTGATTAAAGATAAGTACGGATTAGGCGGACACCGCAACGTCTTTCATATCTCCGCTCCTGAGCAAGATTCAAAACCTCAATCGGACGACCAGTCCCTCTCTCAGGAAAATGCTTAAAATTTTTCTGTTATATAAAAAAAGTCCATCATCTTTTCAAAAAAACGGTCATTGATTGATTCAATGACCGTTTTTTTCTTAAAAAATTTTTTTATTTCCTCTTGACATTTTATACTATGTTATGCATAATATTATGTAGTAGGAGGGTTGCAATTGGATACTCAAATGAAAAAGGGCATATTAGAAGTATGCGTATTGGCTGTGTTAAAAAAACAAGATTCTTATGGGTATAAAATAATTGGTGATATCTCTAACTTTATACCGATTTCAGAGTCCACGCTTTATCCTATTTTAAAGCGGCTTGAAACAGGGAACTGTCTTACAACCTATTCGATCGCGCATAACGGAAGGCTTCGGAAGTATTATAAGATTACCCCGGTCGGACTGCGCCGCATCAAAGATTTTTTGGATGACTGGCGTGAGATCATGGATATTTATCAGTTTATCTTGCAGGAGGAAAAAGATGACGAAAGCTGAATTTATTAGAAACTTATCTTCGCTTATTGAGGCGCTTCCTCAAGGCGAAAAACAAAAAGCAATTGATTTCTATTGCGAAATTATTGACGATCGCATGGAGAACGGAAAAACCGAGGAGGAAGCCGTCGCTGAGCTTGGAAGCATCTTGGCAATTTCTCAAAAGATTCTGGCAGAGAGCGGGCAAAACGCTAATTATAATAATTATTATAAATCCAGCCAAAGCTATGCTGCTCCTTCACACGGAGGATGGACAAAAGACTGGTTTGGGGGGCTGTCTAAAGGCTGGCTTATCGTAATCCTTGTTTTAACAAGCCCTATCTGGATTGGACTTGTAGCAGGGGTCGTTGGCATCATCATTGGGCTGCTTGGCGCTGTCCTTGGAATTGTCGTGTCTTTATTCGCCGCTGTTTTTGCCCTTGCGGTCGCATGCCTGGTGGGCTTCATCTCTTCTTTTATTGTAATGTCGACCAATCCGATTGGGGGCTTTGCACAACTTGGCGCTTCCCTTTTATGCGGAGGACTTTGCATCCTTCTTTGTATCGGATCCGTCAGCCTTATCAAGCTATTGGTTAAAGGATTTCGGAGTGGATATCAATCCGTTAAAAACAAAATTCATCGCAAAGGGGGCGTAGCTGTTGGGTAAGACTAAACTATTGCTCACCATCGCCGCATGTTTATGCTTTCTTGGAATTGCAATTGTGGGAACTTGCTTTGCTATAGGAGGATTTGATTATATGAGTCTTGCTAATAATCAGAAATCTGAGGAAAAAATATATACCTCGGACCCTTCAGATATAGAAAATATAAGGGTTAACGCACATAACACAAGCGTGGAAGTTATTCAAACGGAAGATGAAGAAATATCTATCCAATATTATGAAAGCCAAAATCGGAAGTATTCTGTATCAAGCCAAAACCACCAGCTTGTTCTAAAGCAGGAATATTATAAAATGTTTAACATCGACTTCTTCAGCTTCTCTGAGATAGGTACAAATATTACTGTAAAAGTGCCAAAAAATTATAAAAACAGGATTGAAATTGAAACATCTAACAGTAGTATTTATGCGGAAGATATTAAAAGCACCAATAATTTAATTTTTAAAACTTCAAATAGCAAAATAGAACTCAGGGGTATCGTAGCCGACGACTTGACTGTTACAACAAGCAATGGAAAAATTACTTTATTTGATGTTGAGGGCTCATCCTCTGTCAATGCGAAAACATCCAATGGAAAAATTGAGCTCGACAATGTAAAAAGCGAGGATATTAAGCTTAAGTCATCCAATGGATCCATCGTGGGTTCTGTTGTGGGAAATGAGGATGATTACAGAATAAACGCAGATACCTCCAACGCCAGTAACAATCTTACCAATCGTTATGATGGAAAGTACTCTTTATCGGCTGAAACATCAAATGCAAGAATCGATATTGATTTTACAAACCCTTTTTAAACCCAACACAATAAAAAAGATGCAGGAGTTAAACTCCTGCATCTTTTTTATTGTGTTGGGTTTAAAAAGGGTTTGTAAAATCAATATCGATTCTTGCATTTGATGTTTCAGCCGATAAAGAGTA
>JARBTU010000107.1 GCA_029240015.1 Oscillospiraceae bacterium
CTATTGCCATTTTGTTTGGAATATCCAGTCTATTCAGATCGTTAAGAATAACCTCATCGACATTGGTTGAAGCAGCAGGCAAGTTTAAAGAAAACAAATGGGCAAATATTATCGAGGCGATAGCAAATGTTGTTTTATCTGTCGTGTTTGTAATTTTCTGGGGAGTACCGGGCATTTTATTAGCATCGGCAGTGACCGGGATCACCAGAAGCGTAGGATATATATATTATTCGTCTAAAGAGATATTGGGCGGATTCTTTTGGCAAAGATTACTTAAAAATGCAGCGAATTTCTCTTTATTAATGATAATATGGCTTTTAGCCAGTCATCTTGATTTATCATGTAATGGCTTTATGAGCTGGTTTTTACTGGCAGTACCAATAGGTCTTGTTTGTCTGCTGCTATTTTTCGTACTTAACTCACTGTTAGACAGAGATAGCGGTAAAGATGTATTTGAAAGGTTTAAGAATATTTTTTAATCAGTTGAAATAATGGTTAGGATAAATTTTTAATATAATATAAAGTCCAAGGAGAAATGATGAAAGAATTAAGTCTCGATGAAATTAAAGGAATACAGATAAATATACTGAGTGAATTCCATTTGTTTTGTGAGAAAAACAAGCTGACTTACTGCCTAGCGGGAGGAACATTGTTAGGGGCCGTCCGACATAAGGGGTTTATTCCATGGGACGATGATATCGATGTTATTATGCCAAGACCCGATTATATGAGGTTCATTGAATTAACAAAAGCTGACCCCGATTTCAAATTTAAAGTATGCACTTCTTATGACAATAAAAAAAGGGGCGTACCATTCTTGTACACCTACTTAAAAATATTTGATCAGGGAACAATATTGATTGAGAGACCGAGTGACAGAAAAATAAAATCCCATGTTTATATTGATGTCTTTCCTTCCGACGGACTTCCTTCCGATCGTGAGAAGATGTCTGAAAAATACAATAAGATGAGAACTTATATCAAATTGCACAGAGCATGGGTGATTTCATATTACAGAACTAAAAACGATAGAGGTCTTTTGTCAAGATGGGTGTGGAAGGCGATTCTCTTTCTTACTAAAATGCTTCCGACAAACTATTTGTTTAATAAGGTTGACCTGTTTGCTCAAAAAGATGATTTTAATTCATCACAATATGTTGGTGTAATAACGGCGGGCTATGGGGTTAAAGAAACGATGAGAAAAGAAGATTTAATCAACACAGTTGATATGGAATTTGAAGGGAAGTCTTTTAAGGCGCCGATTGGCTATGAAGCATATCTGACAAGCCTGTATGGGGACTATATGCAGTTGCCGCCCGAAGAGGAACAAGTGAAACACCATGACTATATAGCATATAGAATCGATGAAACTCATTGATTATTTTAGAAAATGGTTTATAATTTATTAAAGCTAAGGCGAAAATTCTATTCATTGGGAGGTATCTATGTACACAGTTCTGCTTTCAGGCGGATCAGGGAAAAGACTTTGGCCGTTATCAAATGATTTAAGATCAAAACAATATATAAAGCTGCTTCACAAAGAAAACTGTGAAGATGAAAAATGTTCCATGGTTCAACGCGTGTGGGATCAGTTGGAGAAAAGCGGGCTATTGGAAAACAGTATTATTACCGCAAGCACTTCACAAATTGAAGTCATCAGAAATCAATTGGGACAAGTAAATATCGCAGTAGAGCCAAGCCGAAGGGATACTTTCCCAGCGGTAGCGTTGTCCTGCGCCTATCTTAAGACAAAACTGGGTGCGAAAGACGAGGATGTAGTCTGTGTCTTCCCGGTAGACCCTTACACGGAAAAAAGTTTCTTTGAAAAGGCCAAATCACTTGAAAAGATATTGTATGATAAAAATGCGGATGTTGCATTAATGGGGGCAAAGCCAACCTATGCATCGTCCAAATATGGATATATTATTCCGGATGAAACTTATGATGATTATGTGAAAGTGAAGGAATTCAAAGAAAAGCCAACAGAACAACAAGCAGAGACTTTAATAGAGCAAGGTGCTATTTGGAACTGCGGCGTATTTTGTTTTAAAATCAGCAAAGTTTTAGACAGAGTAAAACAATATGGAGTCTCTACTGATTACTGGCAGATGTATAAAGAATATGACAAGCTTCCTAAAATAAGCTTTGATTATGAAGTACTGGAGAAAGAAAAGAATCTGGCAGCAGTTTGCTTTGATGGATTTTGGAAAGATCTCGGAACGTGGAATACACTGGCGGAGCAAATGTCAACCAATACATTTGGAAATGTATTTTCAGACGATACATGCGAGAATACACAAGTTATTAATAAGCTGAATATACCGGTTGTTACCATGGGTACTAAAGATATGGTAGTCGTTGCATCGTTTGACGGGATATTGGTTTCGGACAAGCACCAGAGCTCCTATATTAAAAAAATAACAGAAGATTTTGACCAACCGGTAATGTACGAGGAGCGCAGATGGGGCACAATTAAAAAGATTGACGTTTCCGAACTGGAAGAAGACTATAGCCTGATAAGAAAAATTATGGTTTTTGCAGGAGAGAATTCCAGCTATCATTTTCACAAACAGCGTGATGAGGTTTGGACAGTTTTAAAAGGAGAAGGAGAACTGATTCTTGATACGAAAGAGATGCCACTCTCTGTAGGGAGCGTAATTACCATCAAAAAGAATCAAAGACATGCTGTTCGCGCAATAACAGATTTGGAGTTTATTGAAATACACATTGGAGGAGAATCTGACGTTTTAGATACGAGCAGGATTGCTTTTGAATGGGATGAAATCAAGGGAAAAATAGAGACAGAAGGGAATCAAACTATATGAAAAAAGCGTTGATTACCGGTGTGAACGGGCAGGACGGCTCTTATCTAGCGGAGCTGTTGTTAGATAAAGGGTATGAAGTATTTGGAATCATCAGGCGGAGCTCGGTGAATACCACGGAGCGGGTTGAACATTTATTTATAGATGAATTGCTTGAAAAGTCAAGCAAAAAAAATAAGCTGAAACTTGTTCACGGAGATATGACAGACAGTTTGAACCTTGTTCGCTTAATACAGGAAATCAAACCTGATGAGATATATAATTTAGCGGCGCAGTCCCATGTGGCAGTTTCTTTTGAAGAGCCTGAATATACCGCTAATGCGGATGGGATAGGGACGCTCCGCATCTTGGAAGCAGTCAGAATTGCAGGGTTAACCGAAACCACAAGAATATATCAAGCTTCCACCTCCGAACTTTTTGGAAAAGTGCAGGAAATCCCGCAGAAGGAGACGACACCGTTTCATCCTCGTTCCCCTTACGCTGTGGCTAAAATGTATGGCTTTTGGATTACAAAACATTATCGAGAAGCTTATGGTATGTTCGCTGTGAATGGCATTCTTTTTAATCACGAGTCCGAACGTCGGGGAGAAACTTTTGTTACAAGAAAAATAACCTTGGCAGCGGCAAGAATTTTGTTTGGATTGCAGGAGAAGCTATCACTTGGCAATCTTAACTCAAAGCGCGACTGGGGATATGCCAAAGACTATGTTGAATGTATGTGGCTTATGCTGCAGCATGAAACGCCTGATGATTTTGTAATTGCTACAGGAGAAACCAGAACGGTGCGTGAATTTGTGGAAGCGTCCTTTAAACACGTTGGGATAAATATAACATGGCAAGGGGAAGGTATTGATGAAAAAGGGATTGATTCTTCGACGGGAAAAGTAGTTGTTGATATAAATCCCAAATATTTTCGCCCTGCGGAGGTGGACTTGCTTTTGGGGGATCCGACCAAAGCGAAAACGGTACTTGGCTGGAACCCAAGAAAAACATCTTTTGATGATTTAGTGAAAATTATGGTGGAACATGATTTAAAGCTTGTTCAATCACAGCCGACATTAAAAATTGCATTTGATTAGCATATAATATCAGAACAAAGCAAGTGAAACATCTATCTTTAATGCTTATGATATGGAAAGGTCTTATTGGTATGGATAAAAACGCAATAATATTCGTTGCAGGACATAGCGGGCTTGTGGGTTCCGCTATTGTGAGGATACTGGAGGAGGACGGATATCAAAATATTATAACAAGGACCCATAAACAACTTGATTTGACGAGACAGGCGGATGTGGAAAACTTTTTTGAAGAACAAAGACCGGAATATGTTTTTCTTGCCGCCGCAAAAGTCGGTGGGATTCATGCAAACGCAACCTATCCCGCGGATTTTATTATGGTGAACATGCAGATTCAATGCAATGTAATCAGTGCCGCCTTTGCAAATAAGATTAAGAAATTAATGTTTCTTGGGAGTTCTTGTATTTATCCGAAAAATTGTCCTCAGCCTATTAAAGAAGAATATCTGCTCACAAGCGAGTTAGAAGAAACCAACGAAGGATATGCACTTGCAAAAATAGCAGGACTTAAAGCATGTGCTTATTACAACAAGCAATATGGAACAGACTATGTTAGTGTCATGCCTTGCAACCTATATGGAATCAATGACAATTTCGGGCTTGAGAATTCTCATGTTTTGCCGGCACTTCTTCGCAAGTTCCATGAAGCAAAGATAAACAACGAGCCATCAGTGACTGTTTGGGGAAGTGGGAAACCGATAAGAGAGTTCTTATATGTTGATGATCTTGCCGATGCGTGTGTTTTCTTAATGAATAACTATTCCGGCAATGAATTTTTCAATGTTGGGTATGGTGAGGAAGTGACCATTTCTGAGCTTGCTGATATTATTAAAGAGATTGTAGGTTTTCAAGGGGGCATCATAATGGATTCGTCAAAGCCTGACGGAACATACCGCAAATTAACTGATATTAGCCGTATTAAAGGTGTGGGTTGGTCTCCCAAGACCGACTTGAAAACAGGAATCCGGAAAACGTATGATTGGTTTTTGTCTCAGTATGAATCTGAAGGTTTTGCACAAAGATAGAATTTAAGTGCTTCCCCTAGGGCTTGTAGTATCTTTTGATGAGAATAAAAAGCCTGTGTATCTATGAATCACTAAACAAAAGGAGAATTATTCATATGGAATTAAACAGGGATGAAGAACTTCAGAGAATCAAAGAAACAGAACTGGAGATTTTGGAAAAGATTCATTATTTGTGCGAAAAGCATCATTTGAGATATTACCTATTGGGAGGAACATTGCTCGGTGCGGTAAGGCACAAAGGATTTATTCCATGGGATGATGACATTGATATCGGCATCCCGCGAAAAGACTATGAAAAGTTTTTGGAGATTGCTCAAAAGGAACTGCCGGACTTTCTTACGGTTCAGGCACCGGGGATTGTAAAGCCATATCCTTATTTTTTCGCGAAAGTAGTCAATAACCGTACTACTTTGGTTGAGGATGTTGTAAAGCATTTAGGCATTACTACGGGCGTTTATGTGGATATTTTCCCCCTTGACGGATTCCCGAGTGACCAGCGTACGTTAAAAGCTCATTATAAGCGCTTTAAACTTCAGGATAAGATAAGAAATTTCTGGATTCGTGATCCTCATACCAAAACCTCTATTAAAAGAGTATTAGCAACGCTAATCCACAATTTTGTCAATTTAGAGAAGTTGCAGATAAGAAACCAAAAGCTGTTATCAAAATATGATTTTGATACTTCTGAACTGGTGGGGAACTGTGTTGGCGCCTGGGGGAAAAAGGAAATCGTTCCAAAAGAATTTATTGGAGAACCAAAGCTATATGAGTTTGAGAATAAAAGATTTTATGGGGTAGAGGATTCAGATAACTATTTAAAAAGGATTTATGGGGATTATATGGAACTTCCTCCGCCTGAAAAGAGGAAATCTCATCACCGTTATACCATAAAATTTGATATGTAATATTATCAATACTGGCATAAAAAAGGACACAGCCGTGTTAAAGGCTGTGTCCTTTTTTATGTTATTTGAAATTATCTTAAGTACTGATCAAATCACTTTGTTGACATTATACATAGAGTTTAAAACAATCCAGTTTTGAGGGAAATAGCTATTTATGGTCCAGTAGCTTACGCCGCCTAAATTATATTTTTCCACAAGCCCAAGTCTCGCCTGAATGCTTCTTGCGTCATCGAACCAGACGACGTGCTGTTTCCCTTCACTGTAATAGTTGAAAAACGGAGCTTGGGATTTTTCGTCATATTCAATTCTGGCGCCGACTCTTTGCGCAAGTTCAATTGCCGCTGTGTTGGAAAGAGAACGTGCAGCAGAACCTCTTACAAAAGGAAGGGTCCAG
>JARBTU010000108.1 GCA_029240015.1 Oscillospiraceae bacterium
TTTTTTATTTTTGTTCTAAGCACTATTTTAACCTTTATTTCAAATGTTGTCAACATGACTTATCTATCCCGCAACCTCATTGTAACGACTGTTTTTGCATCCCCCGTTTTCGGATGCACAAGCCATGCTGTGTAAGCACTTTTCGGTTGTTTTTCCATCCTCGTGCTGAGATATCTCGACAGGGACGTTATGTTTTACATTCGGGCAGTATCTTTCTATTATCGACTTATAAGTAACCACAGAACCCCTCTTTTCTATTTTGAATAATATATCTATATTATTATATTCTTAAGTACTTAAAAATAAACAGGATTTTAACTAGAAAATATGATTAAAAAAAGAATATTTGCCCATAATAGAATCATAAAATATACCAAGGGGTTGAGCGTATGGAATTAGCTTTAAAAACCTTATCCAAACCGATATCATTGATCCTCTCAAGAACCCAGAAAAAAGAAAACCAACTTATTGAAGATTTAAACGATATCAAGGCAAAAATCGAAAATTGTCGCAACCGCTTTGACTTGGCTCTGGACGATGACTTAATTGATTATTGCATTTTCGAAATGGAAGCTCTCCAATCAAAATACCGATACCTTTTAAGACAGGCTAGGGAACAGAAACTTAGCTGTGCGGTAATAGACCAGATGAAAAACGAAAGGATGGGACAGCAGTTGGGATAGGAGACATCGTTGTAATCGGTTGCTGCATCTGTGCTGTAATCTTGATGTTTACTTTTTACGCGAGAACAAAAAAACCGCTAAAAAATGCATTTGTCGGAATGAGCACAGGACTTGTAGCATTAGGCGCCACAAAACTACTCGCAACAATCATTGGCTTTACTTTTACAATCAACTTTTTTTCCACCTTTGTTTCGGTCGTGGTGGGAATCCCGGGAGTTATATCAATGGTTGTTTATAATTTTATGTTTGCTGTTTAAAATTTTTTATCACTTAATCGATTCACTTTGATGAATCATTAGGTGATTTTTTTGCATTCAAGTTCTGTTTTTATGTTCTCATGTTATCTATGCTTTACATTTATGATATAATATATTCATCTTATACAGAACAGGAGTATACGACAAATGAATTTATATGACATAACATGGTGTGAAGATGAACATCAACAGCAGCTTTGTTTTAAATTAAGAGAAGAAGTTTTTATAAAAGAACAGGGTTTTGCTGAGGAATTTGACGAAACAGACTCTGTTGCACACCACCTTTTAATTACAGACCAAAAAAATCCTATCGCTACCGCGCGTCTTTTTTCAAAAGATGGTGAATGGATTGTCGGAAGGATTTGTGTTTCAAAAGAATACAGAAAAAAGGGAATCGGCGCCGTTATCATGCAGCATGCTGAGCAAAAAGCCAAGCAGCTTGGTGCGCGGAACCTGATTTTAAGTGCACAAGCGCAAGCAAGTGCTTTTTATGAAAAATGCGGCTATGAAAAACAAGGACAAGAATATATGGATGAACATTGCCTTCACATCAAGATGATGAAAGAATTATAGAAAACAAAAACCCCGAACAAATTGTTCGGGGTTTTTGTTTTCTATTAAAGATTATTGTCTTTTTCGTCTGGCGCTCTGTCTGTTGGTTTCGGTTCAACATCAACTGTATGACCTTTTTGCTCAACATCCTGTTTGGAAGATTCCTGTCCTTGCTCCGGTTTTTCAGGAAGAGCAAGTTCGCCTTTAAGGAGCTTAACAAAGTCTCCCCCATCTATCTTTTCTTTTATGAGCAAGTACTGCGCAACAAGATTGAGCTGATCCGCATGCTCGGTCAAAATGTCTTTTGCACTTTCAAAAGCAGAATCAATAATGTCGCGAATCTCTGCATCAATTTCAGACGCAACGGTTTCTGAGTAGTTCCTAGACTGGCTGAAGTCACGTCCCAAGAACACTTCATGCTCCGATTGCCCATAAACGATTGGTCCCAACTTTTCGCTGAATCCATAACGCATAACCATGTTTCTTGCAATGCCTGTTGCACGCTCAAGGTCGTTGGAAGCACCCGTGCAGATATCGGACAGCGTCAATTTTTCCGCCACTCGTCCTCCAAGCAAGCCGACAATAGTTTCTTGCATCTCACGTTTGCTCATGTGGGTTTTATCCTGCTCCGGCAGTGACATAGTGTATCCAGCCGCCATTCCGCGAGGAATAATTGAAATCTGATGAACATCATCCTGTGTTTCAAGATGATACATACAGATAGCATGACCTGCTTCGTGATACGCAGTAATTTTTTTGTCTTTTTCAGTCATCACTCGAGATTTTTTCTCCGGTCCTGCAACCACTTTAATGGTCGCTTCTTCAATATCCTGACTGGTAATTGCTTTGCGGTTTCTTCTTGCAGCAAGAATCGCCGCTTCATTCATCAAATTCTCCAAATCAGCGCCTGTAAACCCTGCGGTCGTTTTTGCAATCACCTTAAGGTCTACATCAAAGCCCAACGGTTTGTTGCGTGAATGAACTTTAAGAATTTCTTCTCTTCCTTTAACGTCAGGATAACCTACAACAATTTCGCGGTCGAATCGGCCCGGTCTTAAAAGAGCAGGGTCCAAAATATCACGGCGGTTTGTTGCCGCAATAATGATAACTCCTTCGTTCGTGCCAAATCCGTCCATCTCAACAAGCAACTGGTTGAGTGTTTGTTCTCTTTCGTCGTGTCCGCCGCCAAGTCCTGCGCCACGCTGACGCCCTACTGCATCAATTTCGTCGATAAAGATGATCGAAGGGGAATTCTTTTTCGCCTGTTCAAATAAATCTCTTACCCTTGACGCACCCATACCAACAAACATTTCCACGAAATCCGAACCGGAAATGGAGAAGAACGGAACACCCGCTTCTCCTGCAACAGCACGGGCAAGCAATGTTTTACCGGTACCCGGAGGACCCATCAAAAGAACGCCCTTAGGGATTCTCGCCCCAAGCTCATTAAACTTGGACGGGCTCTTTAAGAACTCAACAATTTCAGCCAACTCCTGCTTTTCTTCGTCTGCGCCCGCCACTTCGGCGAATGTTGTTTTCTTTCCAAGCTGAACCGGATTCTTAATGTTCGCCTTGCCGAACTGATTCAGTTTTCCCGCTCCTCCGGCATTTCTCATGATTAAAATATAGAATACCACCATGATTCCCACCAAAAGAAGGGTAGGCAAGAATGAAAACAGCCAGGTGTTGTCTTTCGCAGGCTTTAAGTTATATGCGACTTGTGTATTTTTACTATCCGCGTTGTAATCATTTAAATCATCTAAAACATCATCTTTAAAAATTTGGATGCTTGGAATACGATAGACATATTTTTTCGTGTCTTCTTTAAGGGTATAATTTAGTTCGCCGCTTCCCAAATCAAGTTCAAATTCTTTCACCTGATGTTTTTGGAAATACCCTACTATTTCTGAATATTTTTTATTCTCCGCCGGCTGGCTGATTAAGGAATACATAACCAGCGAGGAAAGCACTAAAATCAAAATAATTGAAAGATAGATAAATATCCCTTTATTTTTTTTGTTGTTCAATCACTTCAACTCCTTTTTTAATTGGTATTATGGTAAAGCTGTTTATTACTTTTCATAAACAGCGGGTTTTAAAATTCCGATATAAGGGAGGTTTCTATACTTCTCATCATAATCAAGGCCATATCCCACAACAAAACTGTCCGGAACGGTGAATCCGGTATAGTCAGCCGTAAGATCAACCTGCCTGCGTTCCGGCTTATCAAGCAATGTGCAGATTCTTATGGAGTTGGTTCCACGCTGCTGCAAAAGTGACTTGATATAGTCAAGCGTCATTCCACTGTCGAGAATATCCTCTACAATGAGTAAATCAAACCCTTTTAAGTTGATATCCAAGTCTTTGATAATCTTTACAACTCCGCTCGTTTTCACTCCGCTTCCATAACTCGAAACGGACATAAAGTCAATTTCACAGGGAATAGTGATGGAACGCATCAAATCCGCCATAAAAACGACAGAACCTTTGAGCACGCTGACCATCAAAAGGTTTTTATCTTTATAATCTTCGCTGATTTTCTTGCCGATAGCCGTAACTTTTTGTGATATCTCCTCCTCAGAAATAAGTACGTTTAATATATCGTTGTTCATTTGAATCCTCCAGGTTTATTTCAGTCTTTAATAGGTCTGCTGTCAAAACAAAAATAAGTTTTGGTGTCATCGCTTGCCTCAGCACGGCTCGAGATGCCAAATCTTTCTACAGCGATTACGCCAAGTTCATCAGCCAACACTGCAATCTCGCTTTTTTGTTTACCGTCAAGCTTTTCTTCACAAAAAAGTTTCTTTAAAGATTTGCTGACTTTTCGTTTGGAAAGAGCAATTTTGTCTCCGTGAATCCATTGACGGACTACAACATTACCAATTATTTTATCATAATCCAAAACATAATGAAAGAAATTTTTATAAATTTTTTTACTATTATAAAAATTTTCTTTGTCCATGATCTGAATAATAATCTTTTTCTCATCTGAAAGGATTATATCCTGCTGATCCAACTGTTTTTTTACAGGAATTTCAAAGTACGGAAAGTTCGGCGTTTTCTCTTCGTCCAAAAATTTAAGCCATCCGTCTTTAACAGCTATAAAAAGATTGCGCGACAAGTTTATTTTACCGCTTTTTGACTCAATCATGCTTAAAATTCCTTCAATTTTTTTCAAATCAATTTGAATCTGCTGTTGTTTAAGCATCTGCGCCGCCGCACGTCTTTTAATTGCTGGATGAAGTTTATCTAAACTGTCACACAAAAATCCGTCCGGGGTTTTGGATTGCTCCAATGCAATTTCTGCTTGTTTTTCAAGATAGTCGTTGTCGATGTTTATATTTTCAATCAGCTTTGCCGTATTGTGGTCAAAGCCGCCGTTTATCTCTCTGAATTTCGGAATAATGTCCAGTCTGATTTTATTCCTTGCATAGTCGGTCTCGAGGTTTGTACTATCTGTTACAAATGCAATATCATTGTCTTTGCAGTATTCCTCTATCTCAAACCGAGTGCATCTTATAAGCGGGCGGATGATATTGCCCCGAACAGGAGGAATGGAACAGAGCCCTGAAAGTGCGCTCCCTCTTGCAAGGTTGAACAGCATGGTCTCGGTTCTGTCCGACTGTGTGTGCGCGGTTGCGATTTTAGCTTTGTATTCTTGTGCTGTTTTTTCAAAGAAATCATACCTAACGTTGCGGGCGCATTCTTCCACCCCAAGCTTTTGTTCTTTCGCCAAGGAGGCAACGTCACAGCGCAGGACATAGCAAGGAACATTCCACTTTCCACACTGATTTTTTACAAAAGCTTCGTCACGGTCACTTTCTTCTCCCCGCAGACAATGGTTGATGTGACATGCGATGACATGAGAAGATAAATCGTGTTCTCCAAATTTCAAGAAGTGCAGGAGCGCCATCGAATCTGCTCCACCTGACACACCCACCACAACACTGTCACCTGTTTGAAGCATATTAAAATTACTAATCGTCTCCGCTGCATTAAGGTTCATGGCGGCTCAACTCCAAGTTGCTGAACTGTGTAAATTGACCGTCCCAGCCAAGTTCCACGCTGCTCGCTTCACCATGTCTGTTTTTTGCAACGATACATTCGGCAATATGCTGTTTGTCCGAATCCTGTTCATAATATGCTTCCCGATAAAGAAACATAACAATATCTGCGTCCTGCTCGATCGAACCTGACTCACGAAGGTCGGAAAGCATCGGTCGGTGGTCTGAACGGGAATCCGGTCCACGAGAAAGCTGAGACAGCGTAACAACGGGAACATCCAGTTCTTTCGCCATAATTTTAAGGTTTCTTGTAATCTCGGAAATTTCCTGAACACGGTTTTCGTTCCGTCGCCCTGTGGACATCAGCTGTAAATAGTCGATAACAACCAGCCCAAGATTCCGAAGCCGCCTTAATTTCGCTTTCATCTCGGCAACAGTAATCCCGGGTGAATCATCCAGATAAAGCTGGGTTTGTGAAAGTATTTCGGCACTGGAAGCTAATTTGACCCACTCGTCCGCCGAAAGGGAACCCGTACGTAAATTATAACTCGGGATAAGCGCCTCGCTGGACAAAATACGGTTCACCAACTGTTCCTTAGACATTTCAAGCGAAAAAATCGCCACCTGTTTATCGGTTTTCTTCGCTACATTCGCAGCGATGTTTAGCGCAAAGCTCGTTTTTCCCATCGCAGGACGTGCTGCAAT
>JARBTU010000109.1:0-4516 GCA_029240015.1 Oscillospiraceae bacterium
AATGCTGCCTTTTATATCATGTTTATACATTCTTGCATCAAAAGAAATTGACGAGTTAAAGTCATTAACTTTTTCGTCTACTTCTTTTTTAAACCTTCCTGCCCATAACTTCGCCATATTCCATTTAACCTCTATTATCTATCATCAAATTCATGATTATTTGTTATAATGCAAGTTTAGTGTGAAAGGAAGCCTTTCACACTAAATGTACTATATGTTTTGTTCTCTTTTTTCGTCCAAAAGCGCTTTCACTTTGATCGGTAATCCAAAAAGGTTGATAAAGCCTTGTGAATCCATCTGGTCATATACATCATCCTCGCCGAATGTTGCCACTTCTTCGCTGTATAGCGAATATGGGGAAGTCACGCCTGCATTGATGATGTTACCTTTATAAAGTTTTAGCTTCACTTCACCAGTAACAGTCTCTTGTGTTGCATCCACAAAAGCACAGAGCGCTTCCCTGAGCGGTGTGTACCATTGACCATTATAAACGAGATCAGCAAACTTAAGACCGATTTGTTGCTTATAATGCTGTGTTTCTTTATCAAGACAAAGGGTTTCCAGCACTTCGTGTGCATGATATAAAATGCTTCCGCCCGGTGTTTCATAAACGCCGCGGGATTTCATACCTACAAGCCTGTTTTCAACCAAGTCGGCTATTCCGATTCCGTTCGCTCCACCTATTTCATTAAGCTTTTTAATCAACTCTACACCGTCCACCTTTACGCCGTCCAGCGCAACAGGAATCCCTTTTTCAAAAGAGATTGTAATATAAGTTGCTTTGTCCGGTGCTTTTTCAGGAGAAACCCCTAACTCAAGAATCTTATCATACATCGGCTCGTTTGAAGGGTCTTCCAAATCAAGACCTTCATGCGATAAATGCCATAGGTTCTTGTCTTTGGAATAGTTGGTTTCACGCGTAATAGGAATTGGAACATTCCTTGCGATTGCATAATCAATCTCATCGTCACGAGATTTAAGTTCCCACGTCCTCCACGGAGCAATAATCTTCATGTTTGGCGCGAAAGCTTTGATAGCAAGTTCAAAACGAACCTGATCGTTTCCTTTTCCTGTGCATCCGTGAACGATTGCATCCGCATTTTCAGCCTTCGCAATTTCAACAAGCCTTTTTCCGATGATAGGTCTTGCAAAAGAGGTTCCCAAAAGGTATTTATTTTCATAAACTGCGCCCGCTTTAATGGTTGGGAAGATATATTCTTCAACAAATTCTTTGGTAATGTCTTCGATATAAAGTTTGCTTGCACCTGTTTTAATCGCTTTTTGTTCCAATCCGGAAAGTTCCGCACCCTGTCCTACGTCAGCAGCAACCGCAACAATTTCACAATTATTATAATTTTCCTTGAGCCAAGGAATAATAATAGATGTATCCAACCCGCCCGAATAGGCCAATACCACTTTTTTTATTTCACTCATATTTTTGTCCTCCAAAACAATCTATTTAAATAAACCTTATTAACTATAATGTATATTATACATCAATATACATTAAAATCAAGCATTTTCTGAATAAATATTCAAGTTTATTCATATTAGTGTATAAATTTTTACTCTTATTGTATTAAATATGCAACTTGACGAATATTATGGATGGGGTTGATTTTTTCTGTATGCGTCCATAATACTCTTAAAGACTTCCCCATTCGTCGGTGGAGTCCATGTAATGGCATTTGCACCTGCCTGAATCGTTTCTTCAATACTTTTTTCAGTCGGTCCGCCTGTCGCGATAATCGGAAAGTCAGAATATTTTTCACGAATATTTCTTACAATATCAGCCGTTTTAGCAGCTGCAGAAACATTGAAAATCTGAGCACCTGCTTTGATTCTGGCATCAATATCATCCATTTCGTTCACAACGGTCACAATAATCGGAATATCAATGCTTTCCTTCACTTTTTTGACAACTTCATTAGATGTCGGAGCATTCACTACAACGCCGACAGCGCCTTGAAATTCCGCATGCAAAGCAAGGTTTAATACACGTTTGCCTTGTGTAAGTCCTCCTCCCACACCAACAAGAACTGGTTTATCTGTTGCGAGCATAACCGATTGTGTGATGATAGGCTGAGGGGTGAAAGGATATACCGCAATCACCGCGTCTGCGTTCACATTTCTGATAATCGCAATATCTGTTGAAAATACGATAGATTTAATTACCTTGCCAAAAATTTTAATTCCACTGCAATGATCAATCACTTCGGGAACACGCAGCATAAATTTCCTTAGCGTACCGCTTATTTCCGGTGGTATCTTTTTTTCCATTTTTACAGCCCTCCTAAACATAACGTCCTAGTTACTAATGTTATTTTTTCTTTACATTCTGCACCTTTTCATTATATCATTATAACTAAAAAAAACAATATAAAGTAACAATAATAGCCTATTTTTTTACATATTATTATGATATAATTAATATATTATATCAATTACTGAAGGAGATGCTTATATGGGTTTTAAACAAATTGATATCAAGGATGTTTCCATCAATCCCTTTACACTTATTGGTGATGAATGGCTACTGATTACATCGGGGAATGAGGAAAAATACAATACAATGACCGCAAGCTGGGGTGGAGTGGGCGTTATATGGAACAAAAATGTTGCTACCGTTTATATAAGACCTCAACGGTATACTTATGAATTTGTGGAAAAAAACGAGCTTTTCAGCCTTAGTTTCTTTGACGCTCCATATAAGGATGCTCTTAAAATATGTGGTTCTCGGTCTGGCCGTGACATAGACAAAGCGAAAGAAACAGGGCTTGTTCCTGTTTTTGATTGTGGTACCACTTATTTTAATCAGGCCAAAATGGTGCTCATATGCAAGAAAATGTACTTTAATGATATTGATCCGGAACATTTTTTGGATGAAAATATTCAAAAAAATTATCTGTTAGAAGATTATCATAGAATGTATATTGCAGAGATTCAAAAAGTTTTAATAAAAGAATAATTTTTTTCTTTAAAAAAGGGAGCGGTTTTTTAACCGCTCCCTTTTAATTATTGCCCATTAAGTTCCTTATTGCTAATACTGTATTTTTCATAAATACCAACACCGGAAAATAAAAACAGCATGAAAATAGATGTCTCAACCCCGACAAATGTAACATCTGTTATCCCGTGCCCCAGAATAGACACCAGCACACCAAACATCAAAATCCATTTTTTATCCTTACAGCCTTGTTTTACTTTTTGAAAAACCGCACGAAATGAACTTACTATGTAAACCATCACAACAGATGTTCCAACCAGACCAAAATCCAACAAACTCTCTAACACAATGTTGTGGGTATGGTATGCTTCTACATATTTTGTACCGTGTATAAGCATATTATATGCCCAAAGCCCTTTGCCCATAATAAAACTATCCGGCAAGAACACCAAGGTTGCTTTCCAAATATTAAACCTTTTGGTCGCTGTTCCCTCAAATGAATCCCAACGAGGAATGGCCTCCGGATCGACAAACATCAATATGAAAAATCCAACCAGTAAAGCAACTATTAAGAAAATCAACCGATATCTTTTCTGTAAAATCAACATAAAAAACAATGCTCCCGCAAGCCCAATCCAAGCCGAACGGCACCCGGTTGCAAAAAGCCCCAGCAAATTGAAGCTCAAAGAAATCAAATAAAACCATCGACCTTCTTTGCACGAGCTGAGCTTATAAAAACAGATAAGAATCACAAATTCTGTAATGGTCGCATAATAGTTTGCGTTGAAAAAAGTAGAGACGCTTCTGTACTCCGCAAAAGTCGGAATAATCAATATCAATTGAATCATAGCACAAATAGAACTTCCGATGCTGAGAAAGCAGACGATTTTCATAATATAATTATATAAATCGTCATCCATGATATAGCGCATCCACAATGAATAGATAAAAATCAGTGTCATTCCGATTGCACCGATAATTCCAACCGTATTCTTATAAAAAACAGAAACCGCTAACGACAGAAAACAAAATCCTATTAAAAACCATGCATGTTTAATCATAAATATTTGTTTTCTGACTCCGCTGTTAATAATGCAATAGAGCGCAATGAGTAACACGCCCACCCCACCCAAAAAAAACGGCAGAAAAATCCCAGCCATAATCACTATCGCTATCTTGGATTGTGTTTTCATGCTTTTAAATTCAGAATAATTATATTTAAACTGACTTATCAAATAAGACATAAAAAGACGACCTCTGTTCATTATCTTTAATATTGGACCAAAAACAAAATCAAAAAAAGCAAACATCAATCATTGGTATCTGCTTTTTTTGACCTGCAAAAAATTTATTCTGTCGGCTGTAACTCTGTTGTCTTATTCTTCCTGTCCATGCCAATAAAACCACAGAGAATATATGCTGTTGCGAAAACGCAAATAGCAAATTCGGCAATATTCTTATCAGGGAGCGGAGTTATTGATTGCGTTATGAAATTTCCGAACAGCAAAACCAAGAATCTAGGAACGAAAGAAACCAACCCGAAAACTGATGTCAACATACCTGACGCCA
>JARBTU010000109.1:4533-14053 GCA_029240015.1 Oscillospiraceae bacterium
CTATTTTTTCGCTCTTCTCTCCACCATATCCAACTGATATCTTCGCAAAAGTATACAGAAATATCGCCATAAAAGAAAGTGTCAGGATATCAAGGAGATTTTCGGAAATATTGGAAACAGTCGTGTAAAACATGAACATGTTCATTAATCTTACACACGCCCAAAATGCTGGAATAATCAATGCAAAACCAAACCCGGTTTTCTGCGTATGACCACACAACAACTTATAGCCGAAATAGACCAATGTCAACGCCGTCAGCAATAGGAGGCTGGACTCGAGGAATCCGCCTATGCTTATTTTTACACTTGATAAGCTGTCTACAAATCCAGAGACAGCTTGTTTCGCAATTAAAATAACAACCGCTATGCTTAAGATTCCCATCGCTTTGTTCTTACCCTGATAATCCTTTGAACGCTCGCCTTTTCCAAAAAACAAGAATCCCAAAGTCAATGCTATTCCCGCTATAAGAACAATATTTAGAGCCATAATCGAAGGATCTGCATTTTTATAAAACCCTGTTGAGTAATCTATCGCAAATAAAAGTTGTATGGTTCTCAGCGGAATCGCCAGAACCAAAGTAATGATGAAAAGATAAAGCGAATAGGAAGATTTTATCCCTTTTTCTGTTCTGAGTATAGTGTCCATAAACAGCCTCCGAGCTTTCGGCATTTTATTTTTAAATATTCTTTATGTATGAATGCATTTATCTTTCTTCAAGCGGAGTGTATACCTGTGGTTTCGCAATCGCTTTATAAGCCGGTCTCATAATACGTTTTCCGTTCATGAGTTCTTCCATTCTGTGTGCACACCAACCGGCCATTCTTGAAATCGCAAACAACGGTGTAAATAAATCCTGAGGAATTTTAAGCATTCTGTACACAAGTCCTGAATAAAGATCTACATTAGCTGAAATAACCTTTGCATCCCCTTTTTTCTCTGCAAAAACAAGAGGCGCCAGTCTTTCAACTGCTTCAAGAAGTTTGAATTCCGGCTCATATTCTGTGCCTTCGGCAAGCTTCATCGCATTCTCTCTGAGCACAATCGCTCTCGGATCGGATTTCGTGTAAACTGCGTGACCGATCCCATAAATCAAGCCGCTTCCATCGCCCGCTTCCCCACTCATAAGCTTCTTTAAAAATTCATAAATCTCTGAATCGTCATCCCAGTTTTTAACGCCTGCTTTTATGTACTCAAGCATTTCCATCACTTTAATGTTAGCGCCGCCATGTTTAGGACCTTTAAGCGATCCGATAGCAGCCGCATAAGCTGAATAAGCATCTGTACCTGAAGAGGTTAAAACCCTGCAGGAGAACGTTGAGTTGTTTCCTCCGCCATGTTCTGCATGCATAATTAAGCATAAATCCAAAAGACGAGATTCTTCAAGCGTGTAACTTCTATCGTCTCTAAGAGTAGACAGAATGCTTTCTGCAATACTTTCGTTTTTATTGAGCGGGTGAAAATACATACTTTCATGGTCATAATATCTCTTTTTAACCTGATATGCATTCACCATCATGGTCGGCATTTTAGCAATCAATTGAATAGATTTTCTCATTTCACATTCAAGTGCATTATTTTCCGGTTCTTCATCATATGAATATAAAGATAAAACACCTCTCGCCAATTTATTCATTATGTTTGGTGACGGAGCTTTAATAATCATGTCCTCCGTAAAGTTTTCGGGAAGATCGCGATTTTCTCCCAAAAACTTTGCGAATTTCTCCAGCTGATCTTTGTTTGGCAATACACCGAATATCAAAAGATACACGGTTTCCTCAAAGCCGTACCTATTCTCTTTTTTACAGCCTTCAATAATGTCAAGCATATCGATTCCACGATAAATAAGTTTTCCGTCAATCGGTTCGCGTTCTCCTTCATTCACAATATACCCGTGAACATT
This sequence comes from Oscillospiraceae bacterium, assembly GCA_029240015.1. Lineage (GTDB taxonomy): Bacteria > Bacillota > Clostridia > Oscillospirales > Ruminococcaceae > JARBTU01. Next base: position 6,435 of record JARBTU010000109.1, read on the forward strand.
GCAGATGTTGGTCATTCCCGCAAGGACTCCTGTCCCGTCGGCGTTGCGAAGTCCTCTTTTAACTTGATACTTATCATATAATTCTGGATTGATAATGTTATATTTTTTAAATTCTTCGCATAACTGTTTAATATCATCCTGTTTTTCATTTGATATTCCACAATTCATTTGGCAGCCACCCTCTCCGTAAAAATTCGTTATATGTTTTTTATTTTATACTAAACCGATTTTAAAGTCAAGCAAATACTTCCTTTTTACTTAAATTTCTTCAAGTTTGCATTTCCAAACATTCAAAAAGTCATAAAATATGAACATATTATGTCGTTTTATATCATTTTTTTGCAGGAATTAAACTTTTTTCCTGCAAATCTTGAAAGGATTTTTATTATGAAAACATATATCTCCATCTTTGTTTTGTTCATTTGCCTGATGCTCATTGTTCCCGCAGTGGTTTTTATCGGACAGGATTCTTTTAACAAAAAGGAGGACAAACCGTCCTCAATAAGTCAAAAAACGGTCTCACAAATCAAAGACCTTCCCGTAGACGATAAAGGGATGGTTTATAAAGTCTATAACCACAAAACCGAAAAAGTCATGAACCTTTCCGCTGCGGATTATATTAAAGGCGTTGTTGCCGCTGAAATGCCCGCCAGCTTCCATCCTGAAGCACTCAAAGCCCAAGCTGTCGCCGCAAACACCTATGCGTTGAGAATCATTAGTATTCAGAAGAAAAATCCCAACGAGAAACTTAAAGGTGCTTATTTCTCTACAGACTCAACTGAATTTCAGGCATATATGTCTCCCGATGAAATTAAAAAAGCATATGGAAAGAATTATAATGATTACTATAAAAAAATAAGCAATGCTGTTGATGCAGTAATCAACAAAGTCATTGTGTATGACGATCAGCCTATCGTCGCGGCTTTCCACTCCATCTCAGGTGGAAAAACCGAAGCCTCCGAAAACGTGTGGGGTAGTGCTGTTTCCTATCTGAAGCCTGTGGAAAGTGTTGGAGATAAGCTTTCTCCGAACTACGAGACAACAAAAACCATTTCTGCAAAAGATGTAGAACAAAAGCTGAAACAAGAGTATAAAGATATTACTTTAGGCTCCGACAAGTCCAAGTGGTTCAATAATATCAAACTCAGCGCGTCCAAAACCATAACCAGTATTAAGGTTGGAAACAAGACGTCCACCGGAATGGATATTCGTTCACTGTTCTCTCTTCGCTCTGCCAATTTTACGGTTTCGTACAACAAAAAAACGGATTCTTTTTTGTTCGATAACAAAGGATATGGTCACGGGGTAGGTATGAGCCAATATGGCGCTGATTATCTTGCACGGCAAGGAAAAACATATGATCAGATTTTGAAATATTATTATACAGGCGTTAGCATTGCGAATGTCTGATAAACACGCATTACAACATCTTCAATCGGTACATGGCTTTTCTAAATCACAAATCCCCCGTTTTTGCAACATCAATCGGCTGACCGATGATACCAAGCGGTGTTTCCTGTTCCAGCTCTTCTATTGTTTCTGCATCGAGATTTTGGTTCATCTCGGTTTGGATTACCCCGGGTGCCACACAATTGACCTGTATGTTAGAAGGACCGACCTCTTTAGCGAGCGCTTTGGTCATCCCGATAATTGCCGCCTTTGCGGAAGAATAGGAAACCTCACAAGATGCCCCGACCATCCCCCATACGGAAGAAATATTGATAATTTTCCCCTGATGCCTTCTTATCATATAGGGAAGCACTTGCTTACAGCAGTGAAACACACCCTTGACATTCACATCGAAAATTCGATCCCACTCGTCTTCAGTTGTGTCTGTAAATAATTTCTGCCGGGCTATTCCCGCGTTATTTATTAGGATATCGACTCCACCAAACTGCTGTTCAACCGAATCCATCATGCTTTTTACCTGAGCCAAATCAGACACGTCCGCTTTGATAGCAACAGCATGACTGCCATCGTTCAGCAATTCTTGTTCCAAAGATTTTGCTAAACTTTCACTGTGGTGATAATTGATAATCACGTTATATCCTTGCTTTGCCATTTGGCGAGCAATCTCTCTTCCTATTCCCCGAGACGCTCCGGTAACCAACGCCGTCTTTTTCATGATGATTCAGTCCTTATTTGTCAATTTGGTTTCCTTGCTCTTAAGCTCTAGCTGCGCTGTTACGAGGTGATAATAAATTCCTCTTTTTTGCAACAGTTCCTCGTGGGTTCCAATCTCAGCACACTGCTGATTATCAATAACCATAATCCTGTCCGCATTTCTTAAAGTGGACAGCCTGTGCGCAATAGCAAATGTCGTCCGTCCTTTAATTAGCCTTCCCAAAGCTTCCTGAATCTGATATTCCGTTTCGGTGTCCAGACTGCTGGTTGCCTCATCCAAAATAAGAATTCTAGGATCTCCAAGTATGGCCCTTGCAATGGCAATTCTTTGGCGTTCCCCTCCTGAAAGCGTATTTCCGCTTTCACCTACATAGGTATTATAGCCATCAGGAAGTTTGCAGATAAAATCATGTGCACCGGCGATTTTCGCTGCTTGTATGATTTCTTCCAGTGTGGCATCCGGCTTTGAAAAGCGAATGTTTTCAAATATTGACCCCGAAAATAAAAATGTTTCCTGCAAAACCACTCCGATTTGAGAATAAAGGCTGTCTGCGTTTATCTTTTTCAGATTCACTCCATCAATCAGAATATCACCGCTGTCAGGGGTATACAGTCTCATGATCAGGTTGATAAGTGTTGACTTGCCCGCTCCTGACGATCCAACGATTCCAATCATCTCGCCTTGCTTCACTTGCAGATTGATTTCTTCCAACACCGGTTCATAGGAATGATACCCAAAAGTGACTCCATTAAAACAGATATCTCCGCTAATTTTCAAATCAACCAGACTCTCCTCCAACTGGATGTCACTTTCTTCATCAAGAACATCATAGATTCGTTCTACACTTGTTACCGCACGTGCAATCATCCGAGGGAGGAAAGACATCCTGCTAATCGGTGCATAAAGCATCCCTGCATAAGCCGAAAACTGGGTCAGTTGTCCTATCGTGAATGTTCCCGATAGAACCCCCAATCCCCCAAAATATGAAATCAAGTGCACTCCAGCTCCAACCGAAAAAGTAATCAGCGGGAAATAGGTTGCCCAGAATTTTTCGTTAAAAGCCTGAATCTCTGCAAATTCTTTGTTGATTTTCAAAAAACGCTCGATTTCCATTTCTTCTTTTCCGAACGACTTCACTACTCTGATTCCCGAAAGTGTGTCCTGAAGCCTATTGTTGGAAATATCATCAAAACGTCTTTGTCTTCTAAAAATTCTTCGAATCCTCGTTTTGATTGAAACAGATATAAACGCCGCAACAGGAATGAGTGCCAGCGTCAGCAGTGCCAGCTTCCAATTTATAATCAGCATAATAATAAACACAAAAACCATGGTGACAATTTGGGATACAAGTCCCGAAAAAACCTGTTCCATAAACTCCCTGATGTGTATAGAGTCCCCCGTGATTCGGTTCATCAACTCTCCTGCGGAACGCTTGTCCACAAAGGATAATGACAATGCCTGAATTTTGGAATATAATTTTTCTCTGATATTCATGCTGATTTTAGAACCTAAAACAGTCGTCCAGCGGTTTTTGATAATGGTTGACAATAGCCCAGTCACAGAAATTAAAAGCATTATCACTCCGAAAAGCAAAACCTCTTTGATTCCACCGCTTTTGGGAATTAACACATCATCAATAAACTGTCTTTGAAACTGTGCCTGATAAATCGAAATCCCTGACGAAGCAAGCATCAGTAATGAAATCATCAAAAATTTCCATTTATAAGGACGCATGAGCAGCCATATTCTTTTCAAGAATCTTCCGTTCCCGGTACATTTAGGACATTCTGAGGTTCCCGGCAGAACTCTTCCACATGTCGGGCAAATTTTTTCCCGTTCATTGCTTTCCACTACGTCGGTTCTGTTCTTAGCAAAAAGGTTGATTCCACGCGATACATAATAAAACCGTGAAAGGTGCCGCATCGAAAACCGAGCAATAATTTTTTCTTGGCTTTCGTTTTTTTGTATCAAAACGCCGCATCCGTCCATTTTTAAACACTCAAACTCGCCGTCGTTTTGAATATCTGTTTCGTACACGATTTGTTTGTTTTTCATCACAAAAACGTTTGTTTCGCTTGCAATTATCCATCCGTCCCCGCACCAATTTCCATCTTCGCCAATATCAAACGGGATGCAATAAACAATATGTACTTTCGGGTGATTATGCTCAAAAGCCAAACGTTCCGGCTCGGGTAAAGTATATTGTAAATTCAAGAGAATTCTCCTTCTAATTATATATACATATCCAGTTTTTTAAGCTCTTTAGGCAAAAGCTTATAAATATCTGCAATTTCATATCGGTTGCCGCTGATATCGGTGATAATCACCCGCGTTTCGGAAAGCCTGATTACTGATCCATTGGAATTACAGGTAAACCTGCATTCCCCTTTGTCGGTTGACACTTCCCAATAAGAATATCCATATTCGTCTTTAATGGAAGAAATCGCTTGGATCTGAGGCAAAAAATATCTCATTTCCATCTGGGAAATTAAAAGTTCTGCTGTTTTTTTATCCAAATCGTCAAGCGATCTGATGATTCCTATCTCATTGCCTTGTTCATCTCTTACCGATATAAAATTTTCTGGACAGGAAAAAGGAAAGCATCGATGTAATGCAATTCTTTTACATTCTTTCTCCCCAAATTTCATACAGACAAACCCTCCGCTTGTAGCAAGAAATTCGGCGTTTTGTTTGGTAATGTATTTTATTTGAAGCATCTCTTCCGCTGATTTTTTTTGGACTTCAATCAATTCTGCCGCTTCGTCGCCTGTTTCAATTCTTACGTTTTCTCTCATTTCTTACAACCCCCTTATGGCTAAAGCTTTATTCTGTAGCTGTGTCAATCGGTAATAAACGCCCTTTTGCTCCAGCAGTTCAACATGTGTTCCTCTTTCAACAATTTGTCCATTTTCTATTACGATAAGGCTGTCTGCGTTTTTCAGGGTCGAAAGCCTGTGGGCAATCGCTATAACCGTTCTTCCTCCCGATAGTCTGTCTAACGATTCTTGAATGTTTCTTTCAGTCTGTGTGTCTACTGACGCTGTCGCTTCATCAAGTATCAGTATTTTAGGGTCGGCAAGAATTGCTCTTGCAATGGATATCCGCTGTTTTTCTCCCCCCGAGAGACGTTTCCCGCCATTTCCGAGCATGGTATCATACCCGTCCTGCATTTTGCAAATAAAGTCGTGAGCGTTTGCCGTTATTGCAGCGGTCACAATTTCTTCTCTTGTACAGTCGGGATTTGCATAGGCAATGTTCTCGGCAACCGTTCCCTGAAATATGTATGTTTCCTGGCTAACCATGGCGATATTCTTCCTCAGTTGAGCAAAATTTAGATCCCTAACGTTGATTCCGTCAAGATAGACCTCTCCATCGGAAACATCGTAAAGCCTGGACAAAAGATTCACTATCGTTGTTTTTCCTGTTCCCGTATGCCCAACGATGCCGAGCATTTTTCCTCTTTCAGCCTTAAAGCTGATATCTTTAAGAATTGGTTTGTTGAGTTCATAACTGAAACTGACGTCTTTAAACTCAATCTCTCCCTCAATCTGCTTCAGAATGACAGGGTCTTTGCGTTCCTTCACTTCCGGAACTGCATCGATAATTTCAAAAATTCGCTGTGCACTGTTCGCACTTTTGGACCACCATTCAAAAAGATTGGTGAAAAATTGGATAGGGCCCGACAAAAGTCCCATATACCCCACAAAAGTAATCAGCGTTCCGTATGACATGCCAAGACTGCTTAAAATCAACCAGGAACCTATTACCCATACCAAGAGTGAAGAAAAACTTTGGACAGATGAATAAGCCGAAAAAAAGATATTGGAGCAATCAACCAAGTCAATTTCCACATCACGGACACGACTGCTTACTTTCTCAAATCTTTTGATTTCATTGTCGCCCTGACCAAAGGCACGAACCACTCTTGCGCCAACAAGGTTATCATTGATTCTCGAATTTAATGTCCTGATGCTCCTGTGATATCGCCCGTGTGTATGCCACAACTTAGGCAAAAGCTTATAGCATATTACGCCAAGAAAAGGCAATAAAAGAATCGATACAATCGCAAGCCGCCAGTTGAGCAAAAACATCACGACAACCGACGTAACAGTAACTACCACGTTAACTGCAAAAAAAGGAACTCCGTCAACAAAAAAACCAAAAACTTCGTTGGAATCACTGTTTACTCTGGTCATAAGTCCGCCTGTTTGCCTTTTGGAAAAGAATCCGATGGAAAGCCTTTGCAGGGATGCAAAAACTTTCGTCTTGATCTCTAAAACCACTTTCGGAACCACATCTGCCACAATCCGTCCCTGTATGATTCCAAAAATCTGCTGCAAAATCTGAACAAAAACCATCGTCAAAACAATCATCAGCAAAATAATCCATGTGGATTTGATTCCAAGAAACTGTTGTTTCCCCAGAACATGGTCATAAAATATAACACCGTTTAAATATGGCATTAAAATATTAAGAAGCGCGTTGGAAAATACGCATAGCAAAACGCCAACGATCTTCAGTTTATAAGGATAGAAATAAGAAAGCAGCCTTTTAAAAACCGAACGCTTGTCCATACATTTTGTACAGACTTGCCTCCCTTTTTCGGGATACGGCATTCCGCATTTCGGGCAAAAATCAGGCTTATCTTTATCCTCCAAATCCGAAAGCGTAATTTCCTGAGATTTTTTCAACTTATCAAACAAACGGATAATCTTCATGATTCCACGGATTTTCATATTAGAATAAACACAAAGAGCTTTTTCTTCTTGTTCACTCTCTATTGCAAATACCCCTCCGCAGACCAAGGATGTCGTAAAAATCCTGTTAATCTCTTCTATCGGATAAAAATAAAGTTCTTTAATCTTCCGAAACTTTTTTGCGGAAACATAGAAAGACTTGTCCTCGCTTTCACACACGGCAAAAACCAAATAACTTTCTGTAATCGCAATCATACTGTCAACAAAGTTACAGTCCAAATCCATATCACAATGTTCCAATGAAAGAATCTCTTGTTTGATTCCTCTTTCTTCAAGCGAAGTTTTTAGAAGATTTCGCATATCATTCTCAAGCTTATTGTTCAACTTTACAATACCTCATTAATTCGTCAAAAAATTTTATGATATTTTTATTATACTCCAAATTTGTTTATTTTGGAAGTTTTTTGACCTTTAAAAAATCCTTCACGATTTGATGTCTTATTGTAAAAAAACAATTGACAAGACAGCTATTATTTGATAAAATATTAAACACTGTGAGTATAAATCACAATAGTGTGCGGTCGTGGCGGAATCGGCAGACGCGCTAGCTTGAGGGGCTAGTGGGAGTTTTCCTGTGCGGGTTCAAGTCCCGCCGTCCGCACCATAAGACAAACCCTTGTGTTTTAAGGCTTTTCAGCTTTTGCACAGGGGTTTTTGTTTTGTTCAAGAATCATCTTTAAAACGGTTCGTACCCCAATAATACCCCAACCGCATTTAAAATATTAATCCTTTTAAAT
>JARBTU010000110.1 GCA_029240015.1 Oscillospiraceae bacterium
TTTTGCCGAAAAAATACTCTTGCCGTGGAAAAGAGCTTCGAGTAAAAAGGAAGGTGAACGCGGATGAAAAGTAAGGTACAGAACATATTATGGCCGTTGGCATTCGGAGCAATCGTTCTGTTGGCTTGGCAATTCGGAGTGTTGCATGCTATTTTGAAGTTGAAACCCTTTCAGTTGCCCGTGCCGTCCGAAATTATTAAAACCTTGTCACAAAATCTGCCCAAAGCATTGACCGACTGCGGAGTCACCCTTTCTGGTGCATTAATAGGAATGATTATTGGTTCGTTATTGGGGTTCATGGTTGCAGTCATTGCGACTTGCTTCCCGAAATGGGGATACGGGGGAATGATTGCGGTTTCAGCGCTTAATGCAGTACCGATTGTGGCATTGTCACCAATCATGAACTGTTGGTTCTCCACAGGTATGACGCAAAAAATAGGGGTCGTATCAGTGGTTTGCATGGCGGCAATGGCAATCAACGCTTACAGCGGGCTCAACAACCTCAAGCCGTTTTCCATAGACTTGATGCACACGGTGGCTGCAAGTAAATGGACGATATTCAAGAAACTGCGGTTGCCAAGCTGCCTGCCGAATGTATTCACTGCCTGCAAAATCAACATCGCCACATCCATCATTGCGGCAATCATCAGCGAATATTTTGCGGCATCCACTTCGGGACTGGGCTTTGGAATAAAAGACAATCTTCGCAAAGCCGAGATGGCAATGGGATGGTCATACATCGTGGTGGCGTCTGTGGCAGGAGTCCTTTTATACTGCATTATTTTGTTGGTAGAACGCGATGCCATCAAGTGGCACGCTTCACAAAGATAGAAAATTTTAATAGGAGTGATTTTTATGAAAAAAAGAAGACTTGCCGGATTGCTGAGTGCAATTATGCTGATTGCTGTTTTTGCAACAGGCTGTAATTCAACAGATTCAACGGCGTCAGGTACAAGCAAAGCTGCTGGCGAACTTGACAAAGTTACCCTTCAGCTTAAATGGCTACCTCAATCTCAATTTATGGGGTATTATGTGGCAAAAGCAAAAGGCTATTACAAAGACGAAGGAATTGATATTAACATTCTTCCGGGCGGAAGCGACATCATTCCTGAGCAACAGGTATATAACGGCGTTGCGGATATCGGTGTAACATGGGTTTCCAGTTTGATGAAATATCAGTCGCAGGGCTGGGGACTGGTTGAAACAGGACAAATCTTCCAAAAGAGCGCCATGTTATTGGTGTCAAAAACCGCTACGGGAATCAAAACAGCAGCAGATTTAAAAGGCAAAAAAGTAGGTTCATGGTTTGGTGGGAACGAGTATGAAATTTATGCATTGTTAGAGAAAAACGGACTTAACAAAGACAAAGACCTTAAAATGGTACAACAGGATTACACCATGAATCAGCTAATCAAGGGCGAAATCGATGCGGCTTCGGCAATGACCTACAACGAATATGGATTACTTCTAGAGTCAGGAATCAAAGAAAGTGAACTGAATGTCCTCAATATGAACGATGCGGGCGTTGCGATGTTAGAAGACTGCTTGTTCGTAAATTCTGATTGGATTGCTAAAAACGAAGATCTCTATGTTCGTTTCTTAAGAGCTTCAATCAAAGGTTGGGCCGATGCGTCTGCTGACCCTGAAGCGGCAGGAAAAACAGTATATGACGTAGATAAGAGCGTATCTCTTGATCACCAGGTTTATATGGCGAAAGAAGTTGCTAAACTCGTTGTTCCAGAAGGATTTGACGCTGCTAAGATAGGATATATGGATTCAGCGGCAATCAAACAAACAGCAGACCTTGCTCTAAAATACGGTTTGCTAACCAAAGAAGCAACTATTTCGGATGCGACCTTTAACAGTAAATACTGGGAAACAGCGACTAAAAAATAACAACACATCAAAGGTTAAATTATTTGGTGTATATCAACATGATATTAATAAAAAAAGATACTCAGGAAAAAGAAGCTTGCCTGAGTATCTTTTTTATACAGTCAGATTATTTGACAAAAAGATGTGACACTGTTATAATGATAAACCTAAAATTAAATATTAATGAACTGTTATCTGGTTCTGTAACGTTGTTATAGATTAAAAGGGAAGCCCGGTGAGAATCCGGCGCAACCGCCATTACTGTATTTGGCGATGACAAAAGCAATACGTCATTGAAGCACCACGCTTTGAGAAGGCGCTTTTGTTTGGGAAACCATAAGCCATAAGTCAGGAGACCTGCCATATTTCAGGGTAAAAAACACTTTTGGGCAAAATGGGAAAGTGTCGCCGACTTCATATACATAGGACGTAACAACGCGTTTAGACGTTGTGTTTTACTATGCCTGTTCGACGATTTGGTGCATCTTCTCATAGCTTATGAGGAGATGCATTTTTTATTTGGTTTTAACATTAAATGCATGTGCATTTAACATAAAAGACTTTTAAAAGGAGAAGAAAAATGAAAAAGAGCAGGCAAGAATGCTGGATTAAAAGAATTCCCGCATTGATTTTAACAATAGCTGTTTTATTAAGCAGTTTGAATCTATCGGTTTTTGCAATGGTCGAATCGGGGGGAACAGATAGCTATCAAGTAACTGTAAAGGTTGCTCCAAGCACAGTAAATGCATCATTTTACGAATGTGCAGGCTTTGACTCAAATGGCTATGATGTATTAGGAAGCCAAATTACCGCAACGGACAGCGGTGTAGTTGACAGCTATCACATCTACACATTTACAGCTTCAAAAGGTACATATAGCTTCAGAGGAGCTGATGGAAGCGGGAATAATATCGGCGGAATGACCTTTGACGTCCCTGTTCAGTTAAACGTTGACGGCACAGGGGGCGGAGAATGTGAAGTGGTCATCCGCCAATGCGAAATTTGGACGACTGCCCAAATCAACGGTGCCTATGCGACCCAAAATGATTATTCCGTTCAGGTTATGGATGCCGATGGAAAAAAAGCAACGGTAGGCAGTCATTATCTTAATGGGAATTACACTCGATTCCGTTTTTTTTTATATGCGGGCGGTAATGCGGAACTTTATACTTATCAATTGATTCCTACTCAATCTGTGACAGACACTTATAATTTAGGTGTCAGTACATTGTCTAATCAAACTGTTACGGTAGGAACATCAGTGCTTACCAGATCGGGAACATTGCCAACGCTTATTACGGCATCTATCAATGCTCCTGACGGAGCGGATGTATCTATTTTTAATCAAATCAGAAACTTCAATCAGGAAAAGGTCTTGCCAATCTCAGTAATTCCGAATGGGAATGGCACCGTGAAATATAGTTACAAATTACCAAAAAGCGGTTCCAATTACATGTATCGTGTTAAAAAACAAGGCAAAATCACTAAAGCGGCATATATGATGTTAACCACCGACATTACCTATAATGTCACCTTTGAAGAGAATGAAGATCCCAGAATGCGCAGGCAGTATAACAGTGCTTCAACCACCGAAAAATATTTTGAAGACAGTATGCTGCTTAACATTAACAGTCGCAACTATCTTCGGTTGACCAGCGGGGATACTTTTAAAGTCCGTGCATATAGAGCGGCATGGCAGATTGTAAATAATGTTACGGGTAATATTATGATTGAACCTGATTTCCACTATAGCATTAAAAGCGGAGATTCAGTAACGCTTGAGCAGGACAGCGAAAAAAGTCAATGGGCTATGTTAAAAGCCGTTAAACCGGGAATAACTGTTGTTGAAGTAACCTACGATGCCATTGATGTCAGCGGAAACGGAAGTTTCGCTGGGATATATAATGCAAATGACCCTGCCAGAAAAGGATTGTTTGTGGTAAATGTGGATGGAGATACCTCAACTGATATTGATTTAAATATTGGTGATTGGGATAGTGAGATGGACACCGTTTATTTTACCGGCGATTCCAGCAAGTTCACTTTTTCTCCTATGTCGGATGCACCAATCACCGTAAAATCTGCAGGAGTAGTTTATTCTCCTACAGACGGAGCGTATACAGTTGATATCAAAGAGGGAAACAATCTGATAGAAGTCTACGCGGGCAATACAGTCGAATATTTATTGGTTCGAGGAAACCGTGTTACGCCAAACATCGTAAACGTTACCCATCCGGGGGAGGCCATAAGACAGGGAGATACGGTTCAATTAAGCTTTTCAGGGCTTCATATGCCTGTGCCTAAATTCAGCGGAATTTATAACCCGGGCTTTGGCAATACGATGAAAGTCTCCTATCGGGCAAATGGTGGCGCATTTATTACAAGCAACGGAACACAGTACGATTTCATTAACAACCATACCCTTACCTTCACTGTTTGGGATGAAGGGGCATATGCCCTTACGAATGGCTCAATACCAATGACAATGATGTGTGATCCGACCAACCCATGGGGACAGCATCGTACTTTGAACGATTCGGGAGTAGGTGCAAATTTCAATGCGTCCGAAGTGGCGGGAGAATTCAGTATTCTTCCTGATGTCAAAATTAATGTTGCCAAAAATGAAGATCCTTTGTTCTTAAACGGAGCGGGAAGTGCTTACAGTGCGATGACCAGTGTTTCTATTCTTTGCGGCAACAGCACGTCCGCAAAATCTTTTGCGTTCAGCAATCTCAAGCCGACAACCGCAAGTACCAAGAACAACAACACTACTTTTTCAGCCATTGACCCTTCTTATCCGCTTGTCGTGACAGCAACTCCTGTAAATAAGAACGTAACGATGGAGTTCCGCTATTGGGAAGAAGGGGATGCCACAAAACATACATTCCCTCTCAAAGCTGGTGAAGCACTCAACCTTGGTTCAAATCTTTTCAGCGGAAATAAGATGATTAATATGGAGATAGCGGTTAATCCGACCGACCCGATTTACGGAAAAGGAGAGGTGTATTCTTATATTGCCTATAAGGCGGTTGCGGGATTTTCTCGTCCGACATTAAAAGTGTTTGATGTTTTAAGCACAGAAAGCACTTCGTTCGGTGGAAATTACGGAGTTCTGCTTTCGAATAATGGAAAAGGCGTTTATTACACGTGCAACAATTATACCGTATATGTTCCTGAGGACACAGCAGGTGTTAAGCTTAGACTGCAAAGACCTATCGGGCTGGATACGGTTCAGATCGGGTCAACCAGCCTGTCTGTTGGGTATTCGAGTGCCGCTGTTTCTGGCACGGTTAACCTGACGGGAGACACAACGATCATTCCTATGGTTGTAAATGAAAGTGGAAGTACAAGAAATTATACCTTGACTGTGATACGCAAAAGCAATCTTGCAATGGAAAGAATGATTGCCGATGAAATTTTGCAGAACGTGTTGGATTCTTTGATTGAGTCAGGAATCAGCAATGTAGCAAAAGATGCGATTACAGCGAAGAAAAATGTTGCAATACAGTCTATTGATCAAGCATCCACTGTGGAGCAAGTTCTGGAGATAAGAGCAAACACTTATAATTCATTCGATGCAACAATAGAACTAGCGGATTCAAAGGCAGAAGCTAAAAATATTTTGGATACCTATAAAGATTTAAACCTTTATCGTAACGAACAAAAAGCACAATTAAACAGCATTATAGCAACGGCGAAATCAACAATTGACACAGCTTTGGACACAGCGATTGTTAACAACTTGCTTACACAGGCAAAAACCGATATGGATGTGATTAAAACTAATGCGCAGTTAACCGCAGAAGAAGATGCGATGGAGCTTGCTGAATTAAAAGTTTCAGCAAAAAGTTCCTTGGACAGTTATAAAAATACAAACGATTATCGTGATGCACAGAAAATCGAACTGTCAACTGCGATAGTAAACGGAAAATCAGCAATAGATGCGGCTTCCGATTCATCAGAAGTTCGTGCAGCAGTGGAAAACGCCAAAACAATAATGGACACGATTAAAACAGATGTACAGTTAACTGTAGAAGAAACAGCACAGGCACTTGCAGAAGCGAAAGCCGCCGCAAAAGCTGAACTGGATGCTTATAAAGATTTAAGCCTTTACCGTGATGCACATAAAACAGAGCTTAATGATATTATAACAGATGTAAAATCAGCAATCGACGCTGTTACGGATATTTCTGAAATAAATCCTTTGATTGCACAGGCAAAGGTCGATATGGATTCAATCAAAACGAATGCACAGCTAACAGAGCAGGAGTCTTCAGAGGCACTCGCAGAAGC
>JARBTU010000111.1 GCA_029240015.1 Oscillospiraceae bacterium
CGGAAAAGCCGAGGCAGTTGATGAAGAAGTTTCCGAGAGCAACTTTGACACCGCGAAAGAAGCAAGAGAAAGCTGCCCTGTAAGCGTTATTGATTTATCTTAATTTTTTTACAACCAAACAACAAGTCCTATTGAGCATGCTCAATAGGACTTGTTGCTTTATTCCTGCAGATTTCTAAAAACAATTGTTCCATCAATAATAGTATATAATGTCTTTGTGAAAACTTCCATAGGGTTTCCGTCAAATATAGCGATATCTGCGTCTTTTCCTTGCTGTATACTGCCTACTCTGTCACTTACATTGCAAATTTCCGCCGCATTAATGGTGATAGCTTTCAGTGCTTCTTCAACACCCAACCCTTCTTTTGCGGCAAATCCGGCGCAGATAGGAAGATATTGTATCCTTGTTACGGGATGATCCGTTGTAATTGCAACTTTTACTCCCGCCTCATGCAAAATCCCGGGAGTTTTAAAGTCCATGTTTTGAACCTCGATTTTGCTTCTGGATGACATTGTGGGTCCCACAATAGCCGGGAATCCCGACGCTTTGATTTCCTCCGTAATTAAATGTCCTTCGGTACAGTGGTCCAACGTCATATTCAAGTCAAACTGTTTGGCAATGCGAATGGCGGTCAAAATATCATCCGCTCTGTGAACATGAGCTTTTAGAGGAATCTTCTTATTAAAAACGGGAATCCAGCAATCCAGTTTGTAATCGGTTTCAAAGCTTTCTCCGTTCTTTTGAGCATTCTCTTTGCTGGTTTTATATTGCTTTGCGGCGAGGAGTTCCTGCCTTAAAAGTGCGCCGATTGACATCCTGGTCGTCGGCATGACATTATTGTTGCTGTAAGTCGATTTTGGATTTTCTCCAAACGCCACTTTCATCGCGGCAGGCTCCAAAACGGTCATATGGTCAATCACCCTGCCATAAGTTTTCATGAACAAGAACTGTCCGCCGACAACATTTGAGCTCCCCGGTCCCACCATGACAGAAGTGATCCCCACACTAATGGCATTATGGAAAGCCGAGTCCATTGGATTCACTGCGTCCAGCGCCTTAAGGTACGGCGTAATAGGTTTGGTCATTTCGTTGCAGTCATCACCCTCAAATCCCTTTTTCTCTTCGGTAATCCCGATATGGCAATGTGCTTCAATAATTCCGGGTATGACCCAACATCCTTTTGCATCAATAATTGTTACATCGTCAGATTTCGGTACATCAATTTTCTGTGCCACTTTTTCTATCTTTTTCCCCTTGATCAAAACACATCCGTTTTCATAATTCTCCCCTGCCATTGTAATAATCTTTCCGTTTTTAATGAGCAACATAGAATTTCCTCTTTCATGATAAAATGATTTGTTATTGATATAGTATTACCATTTTTATCATGCAAATATCAAATAAAAGACCAATTGATTTAAAACAATCGGTCTTTTATAAACATAAAAACTATACTTTCTGAAAAACTTCTCTTCCCTTTTTGCAAACGGGACAGACAAAATCATCCGGCAATGTGGCTTCCTCATGAACATAGCCGCAAATACTACACTTATATCCTTTTTTGGCTTTCTCCTCTTTGTAAGAAGGTGCGTTCTTAGGAGTCTTTCCTTTTTTGACCTGATAATAATAATCGTATGTCATCACAGGCTCATCCGAAAGGATTTCTGCCTGTTCCACTTCCCCAATAAACGTGATGTGTGTTCCCACGTCATGGGTGGAAATCACTTTACAGCTAAACATGGAAGCCATCTCTTTTACGACATATTTTGTTCCGAAGTCATCTGTCTTAACCTCGAATCCCTCGAATTTGTCGACGTTTTTCCCTGACCTGAATCCAAATTTTGCAATGGTGTTCATGCTTGCGTTTTGTGTAATAACGGTCGCATTAAAGTGCTTGGACTCTTCAATCAGCTTCGTTGTGAAATTCTCTTTACTTAATGTAACCGAAAGCTTTTCAGGCATAGCAGTTACCTGAATCAGCGTATTAGCGATACAGCCGCTTTGTTTTTCCTCAAAGCTCCCTGAAACAATGTATAATCCATAGCTTAGTTTAAAAAATGCTTGTATATCCATTTTCATTCCTCCTGTTTTTTAAGCTTTGCTCACAAAATCAAACAATATGAGTCAATGGCATCAAGCAGATGCCTATCAGTGTAGATACGAGCGCCTCCCTGTCATGCCCGTATTGGCGGGAAGACGGAATAAGCTCTTCAATCGATATGTATATCATGATTCCTGTAACCAGTGCCAATATTGCACCCAGCAAAAAACCACTCATAAAAGGCCTTAAGACCAAAAAAGCCAATAATGCGCCAACCGGTTCGGCAATCCCTGAAAGAAACGTGTATTTAAACGCCTTCCTTCTGCTTCCTGTCGCATAAAAAGTCGGCATTGCTACCGCGATTCCCTCCGGTATATTGTGTAAAGCGATCGCTACCGCAACGGAGATTCCCAGTGCCGCATCCTGATATCCAGCCATGAAGGTAGCAATTCCTTCGGGAAAGTTATGTATTCCTATAGCCAGCATCGACACAAATCCCACTCTAAACAGGTTATTGTGGGGACTTTCTCCAAGCGTCTCATCATATTCCTGATGCGGTACCAGTTTATCAAGCGATGCCGCAAGAATCACTCCAACAACCAGAAAGGCAACCGCCAAAAGAATCCCAAGTCTGTTTCCTTGAGCTTGCTTTAAAAAAGTGTTTGCTGTAGGGAACAAATCCGTAAAGGATACACTAAGCATAATTCCTGCTGTAAAGCCCAATGAGATGGTCAAAAGTTTCTCGCTCTTGCGATTTGTAAAAACGGTCACGACCGCGCCTATCAATGTAGACATCCCTGCAATGAGTGCAAGAATCAGTGCCCGAACAGAGGCTTCTTCGAACAAAACCCAACTCCCCTTTTATCTTTTAACTAATATTTCTATTATATCTTTAATGGTTCTTTGAGTCAATTCTATAAATGAAAATAATGTGAATGGGGGAATATATTGACATCAATTGCTTCAAAACCTATAATAGAAGTAGGAAGAATTGTTCTCCATACATAAGAATCAACCTCCTCTGTGATTTTGTCACAGAAACAACTGCTCTGTTTGTGTATATTATAAGATGTAAAAGTTTTATAATATTAAACAAAAGGAGAATTCTTATGTCAGTAATTACAATTACAAAGCAACATTTTGAAGATGAAATCGTTCATTCCAATAAAACAGTTCTGATGGATTTTTGGGCACCCTGGTGTATTCCTTGCAAGGCAATTTCTCCCATTATTGACGAAATTGCAGATGAAGCGGATGAAAATGTTCTCGTGGGCAAAATAAACGTTGATGAACAAACCGAGCTTGCAGATCAATTTGATGTTATGAGCATTCCCACGCTGGTGATTTTAAAAAACGGGAAAGTACATTCAAAAGCGGTTGGTGTTAAGCCAAAAGAATCCATTCTCAGTATGTTGGAGGAATAAATTATGTTTGGTTTTCTTAAAGCAAATCAGAAATCAATCACTATGCAACAGGCACAAGCCGAGCTTTTGAAGGATCGCGCCATTATTCTTATTGATGTAAGGATGGCGGATGAGTACATACAAGGGCACATTCCAGGGAGTATGAACATCCCGCTCAATTCTATACAGGATATAAAAACTAAAGTGCCCGACAAATCAGCCAGGATATTTGTTCATTGTTTAAGCGGTGCAAGAAGCCAGAGAGCATGTGGTATACTTAATACCCTGGGATACACCGATGTAACCAATATCGGCGGCATCAATTCTTGGAGAGGAAAAATAGAAAGGGGATAAAAAATGAAAGTGCTGATTGTTGGCGGGGTTGCCGGCGGTGCATCAGCTGCCGCCAGACTGAGAAGACTGGATGAAACCGCACAAATCATTATCTTTGAAAAAAGCCCTTATATCTCTTACGCAAACTGCGGGCTTCCTTACTATATCGGAGGAGAAATCACAGAAAAATCTGCACTTACCCTCCAAACGCCGCAAAGTTTTAAAACCCGTTTTAATATAGACGTTAGAGTCAATAGCGAAGTGGTTGAGATATCTCCGTCCCAAAAAAACATTAAAGTCATAAACCTGCAGGATGGAACAGCTTATTACGAAAATTATGATAAACTCATTTTATCCCCGGGAGCGCAACCCATAAGACCTCCGATTGATGGCATTGATTCTGAACGGATTTTCACTTTGAGAAATGTTCCCGACACCTATAAAATCAAAGATTTTATAGAGGAAAACAATCCTCAAACTGCTTTGATTGTCGGTGGGGGATATATCGGCATAGAGATGGCGGAAAACTTATCCAAAATAGGCATCGATGTAACCATCGCTGAACTTTCAGACCACATCATCGGTCCTCTTGATTTTGACATGGCATGCGAAGCAGAACGATATCTTAAGAAAAAAGGCATCAAACTGCTTTTAAAAAACGGCGTACAGTCTTTTAAACAAACCGACAAACATATCGAAGCAAATCTTTCGGACCGAACCGTTTCAGTCGACATGGTCTTATTGTCGGTTGGTGTTCGTCCCGATACCAAGCTTGCAATCGATGCAGGTATCAAAACAAACGCCCGCGAAAGCATTGTTGTAGATTCTTACATGCAAACCTCTTCAGATAATATTTATGCCGTGGGGGACGCAGTGGAAGTGACCGAGTTTGTTTCCGGAAACAAAACTTTTATTCCTTTAGCAGGCCCCGCAAACAAACAGGGGCGTATTGCGGCAGACAATATTTGCGGACTGCAAACCGAATATAAAGGCACACAAGGATCTTCTATCTTAAAAATATTTGACATGACAGTTGCCTCAACAGGGCTGAATGAAAAAACAGCCAAGCTGTCAGGCTTTGACTATGATAAAGTGTACACCCTTTCCACTTCCCATGCATCCTATTATTCCGGTGCAACCAACATGACTCTTAAAACTATTTTTGAAAAAACCACAGGCAAGATACTGGGTGCACAAATTGTTGGATTTGATGGTGTTGACAAACGGTGTGATGTTTTTGCAACCGCAATCAGAGCAGAAATGACCGCTTTTGATTTGACTGAACTGGAGCTTTGTTATGCACCGCCGTTTTCATCTGCGAAAGATCCGGTCAACATGGCGGGATATGTAATAGAAAATATCCTGACTGGAAAAGTAAAACAGTTCCACTGGCACGACGTCAAGAACCTACCAAGAGATGGGAGTGTTCACTTATTGGACGTTCGCACTAAAGAAGAATATGTAAGAGGTCATATTGAAGGATTTATCAACATTCCTGTGGATGAGTTAAGAGAAAATTTAAATCTGCTTGATGCAAGTAAGCGTGTTTATGTGAACTGCCAAAGTGCTTTAAGAAGCTATATCGCTTGCCAGATTTTGAGCCAAAATGGATTTAACTGTTATAATCTTTCCGGAGGATATCGGCTGTATGAGTCTGTGATGGAAAATGCTTCTTTTAACGAAAAACTCTCTCAGCCTTGCGGTGCAAGCTGTCAATAATTCTTTAAACCTAAAGGAGTGACACCATGTCGATCAGCAAGTCGGATATTATCACTCTAAAAAATATGCTACCATTTTGGGAAAGCTTGGCCGATGAGCAAAAGGTAACCTTAGTTAACAGTGTCACCCGATGCACTTATGAAAAAGGGCGTAGCTTACATAGTGGCTCTCAGGATTGTTCCGGATTGTTTGTCGTTATCAGCGGTCAAATCAGGGTTTATATCCTGTCCGACAAAGGCAAAGAGATTACACTTTATCGGCTGTTTGAAAGAGATATTTGTATCTTTTCTGCTTCCTGCATTATGAAAAACATTAATTTTGAAATTTATGTACGAGCTGAAAAACAGACTGAAGCCTTCTTGATTCCAACAGCGATTTATGATGAACTACTGAAAAGTTCACTTCCTGTATCTGATTATATGTCACAATTAATATCTTCCCGCTTTTCAGACGTAATGTGGATCGTTGAACAAATTGTTTTTATGAGCTTTGATAAGCGCCTTGCCATTTTTTTAAAAGAACAGATGAATATCGAAAAATCAACGGTCATCCCCATCACTCACGAAGAAATTGCGCACCATCTCGGTACGGCAAGAGAAGTTGTCACAAGAATGCTCGGATACTTTCAGTCGGAAGGTATTATATCCTCACTGCGTGGGGAGATTA
>JARBTU010000112.1 GCA_029240015.1 Oscillospiraceae bacterium
CAATTCACGCCTGTATGATATCACGACCGATCCTGAACTTGAGAAATCTTATAGATTGTATCCTCATAAGAAGGCGAACTGGTTAAATCCTCATAACTTTATTTTGGCGGACATGCTTGATGGCGGACTTGTAAAAACTATCGCAGGCATTGCGGTGTTGCTTATGCTGTTTGGAACTATTATTAATATGATGAGAAAAAATATAGGCAGGGTACTGATTTCTTTTTTGATGTTCGGCTTAGTTGTGTGCAACAATCTTATTAGCTCTCCATTCGGTTTTTTATATGACAAGTTTTTTTGGATTACCGTATTGTTTCTTATAATGGAACGCTTAGTGCAACAGAAAGAATTGGCGGAATAAAATGAAAATTCTTTATATTACTTTTATTGATTTTGGAGATTTATCTTCCGGGTCGGGGGTGAGACCCCAAAAAATGTATGATGCTTTTATTGCCGAAGGACATGAAGTGAAATTGCTTGAGGGACTGCAAAATAACTTTAAGTCACGTAGCCAAAGAGTGAGAGAAACCATGAAGTGGCTGAAAAACAATCGACCGGATATTTGTTATATCGAACCACCGTCGGGTCCCTTCTTCAATTTTTTTGATCATCTGCTGCTTCTAAAACTTCATAGAATGAAAGTGCCGACAGCGCTTTTTTACAGGGATGCGGTATGGAAGTTTGCAGATTGGTGGAGTGTAAAAGGCATCAAAAGATTTCTTTTAATGATGATGCATCGGTTTGATCTTATGATATTCAAACGCTGCTGCGACATTGTTTATTTTCCAAGCCAAAGCATGTCGGAGTTATTTTCTTTTAAAACAAGAAAAGTGCTTCCCCCGGCGGGGGAAGACAACCTGCCAACAACAGAGGAAGTATCGGTTAAGAAGACTGCCATCTATGTAGGCGGCGTAAGCGAGCGATATGGGACACATATCCTTTTAAAAGCATTTCAAATCGTTAATGAAGAATATTCTGTTGACTTGAAGCTAAAATTAGTATGCAGAGTGGAACAAAGCGATCCACTTGTTGCACCGTATAAAGATAAGCCATGGCTCCAAACATTTAAAGCAAGCGGAGATTCGTTGCAAGAAATCTATCAAACGGCTGATTTTGGGGTAATCCCTTTTAAAAAGGATATTTATATGGATTTTGCGGTGCCCGTAAAGATGATGGAATATCTTTCGTACAGTTTACCTATTGTGGCTACGGACTGTGTGGAGACTGCAAGGTTCATTATGAGCAATGATATCGGCGTGATATGTGAGGATAATGCAGATGCATTGGCAGAGGCATTAATGAAAATACTTGATCAAAATGAAGATTTTTTAAGATATAAAAAAAATTGCAGAACAGTTCTTTTGCAAAGCAATCTGTGGGCACATAGGGCAGCGGATGTAGTGCAGGATCTAGAGGCATTAAACAGTCAATAAAGGATGGGGACTTATGAAAATTGCTGTACTAAGTGCAGCCAATTCCATACACACGGTTAAAATCGTAAACGCACTTTTTTCATTGGGGCATCGGGTAAGATTATATTCATTGCCGGATCACAAGGATGTCGACCAAGCGATTAATACTGGGGTAGAAACGGTTACTCTGCCGCAAGGGGGGCAGAAAGGATATTTTACAAACACCGCTTTCTTGAAAAAAGCACTGCGTGAATGGAATCCTGATGTATTGAACGCGCACTATGCGTCCGGATATGGGACTTTAGCGGCGAACACAGGCTTTCATCCGTGGCTTTTATCTGTTTGGGGGAGCGACGTGTATGAGTTTCCTTACCAAAACGCAGTGTGTAAATGGCTGATTGGAAGAAACATCAAAAAAGCAGATACCATCGCGTCAACAAGCCATGTCATGGCGAAACAAACCCGAAAGTTTATCAAAGGGGAAAAACCAATTTTTGTGACGCCATTTGGCGTTGATACAAAAAAATTTGCGCCACAGACCGACAAGCACAATGAAATTGTTGTCGGCTTTATTAAAGGCGTTTCTGAAAAATATGGTATCCGATACTTGCTGGATGCCTTTGCGCAGGTAAAAGATTCAACCAGCCAGCCTGTAAAACTATATGTTTATGGCGATGGGGATCAACTTGATGAGATGAAGCAGCTTTCTAAAAAATTGGGAATTGATGATGATACCACTTTTTTTGGAAGAGTCGCGCACAGTGACGTGCCTGAAGCCTTTCGTAAAATTGATATTTTTTGTCTGCCGAGCATTTTAGAGAGCTTTGGCGTTGCGGCCGTGGAAGCCATGAGCTGCGGAGTACCTGTGATCACAAGTGATGCGGATGGATTCACCGAAGTGATGGTGGATGAAGAGACAGGTTTTATTGTTCCAAGGAAAAATAGCACGCTTCTTGCCGAGAAAATGATGATGTTAGTTGAGGATGCAGAGTTGCGGCGACGGATGGGGCAAGCGGGAAGAGCAAGAGTATTGGAACTGTATGACTGGGAAATGAATATAAAACAATTGGAGCAAGCGCTTAAAGATACCGTAAAATAAAAAACAGCATCGGGTTTTACCGATGCTGTTTTTTTATTTAAAACTACCAAGGTTTAATGTTTAAGTCTTTTCCGTTGAAATCTATAGCCCAGTATTCTTTGGATTCATCAGGCGAAAAAAGAAACAATTTATTGTTATCTACAACTTTGATGAGAATAAATTTCCCCTCTGCTTTTAGATTAGATTTAATTTTAACGCTGTTTTTACCTTCCAGGTCACAGCGGAACAAGTCCTTGATTCCTTTTTCGGCATTTTCCTTGCTGGAGATCATCGTATAAAAGAGATAGTCCTTTGTAGCCAAAGAGTAGTCCAGACCCTCATGGTTTCTGGTTACGATTGTTTTGATATTACCGCTTAATGGATCCAGACATTCTACGGTTTTCTTACCCATATTTTCATAGTAAAGCTTGCCTGCCTGATATTGGAGATAAGAATTGTCTTGCTTCCATTCGGTTTTTTTGTTTGTTTTTAAGTCCAACATAACGATAATGTTGTTTCTTCTATAGTATAGTTTATCTTTCGCAAGACTTACCGTTTCGACTTCTCCTTTATCCAGCTTTTCTTTTTGTTTGGTACTAAAATTATACCGCCATAACTCAAGTGTCGGATTTGGAAAAGTCGTATAATATAGCCATCCATTGTTAACAATTAAGCTTCCGCCGACAGAATCCAATAACTTCTTCTGATCTGTACCGTTTTTATTTATAGTGTAGGAAGTGGAGCCTTTTGTGCCTATAATCAGAAATTGATTTGTAATGATCATATCTCTTACATTTTCGGTATCGGATAACTTTGTTTTCTTTCCTGTCTTTTTGTCAAGTTTGTAAAGCTTGCCTTTATCGGCGTAGTTAGCAAAATAAATATAGTTTTGATCAGCTATGAATCTTGTTAAAAAAGAATCACTATATTCTGACGTGTTAATGGCATCAACCACAATATCGCTGCTTGTTTTCTTGGATGAGGTATTGCTTATAGTGGAACTATTGGCAGAACTGTTGATGCTGGATGAACTGCCTAGTGATACAGTTGAGGATGGTTTATCCACCGTTTTAACGTTTGTTGAGCACCCCTGTAGAAATGCCGCTGTGATTAGAATGCACAGGATTATCGCGATGTGTTTTTTCATTTTTGTGTCCCCCTTATTTTAATTTTTCTATATTTGCAGTATATGCACAAAAAATTACAATGCAAATAGTTACAGTTAAGTTGTAATGAGCTTGTAATGATCTTGAGATTGATACGACTAAAAAACGAAAGATTTGTTACTATAAAGAAGAGGTTTTGTAAACTTATGCTTGATTCATGTGGGTGATGGCCCGAAGCGTTTATATTTTCATTTTTTTGTCTATACTAAACCAATGAACAGACTGTGATGCATAATAGTGGAGGCAATACAGAATGAATACAAATAAAGAAAAAACGTCTAAGATGGTTTTTGTTTTGACTTTTGTTGTTTCGGCACTCATATTTATCGGCTTGGTGGGAGCCTCACTGCTGTGGGGAGGAACCGTGCAAAATCTTGCAAAGTTGAGTTCGTCAGCTGTCAGCTCACAAAACAACTATAAGCCTGTTAAAGAGGATGAGCTGGTTGTTTTAGTAATCGGGTGTGAACAACGGAATCTCCCAGCCAGGGCTTTTGTTCTGCTAAAGATTGATCCCGCCCAAAGAAAAATTTCAGTATGTTCCATCCCGAAAGAGGTAGAGACAACAGTAAATACAAGAACAGACACATTGGCAGGATTTTATGATTATGGAAGCAGCCTCATGGCGGTGGAGGCCGTTCAGAACGCGTTTAATATTTATATTAACAAATATGTAAGAATAGACAATGCCACGTTTAGCGCGATGATAGACATCATGGGTGGGATTGATTATGATGTTCCGTATGACATCACTCCCGACGAAGACAACCAAACAACAAAAGTTTTTAAAGGAAGGCAGCTTATTGACGGGAAAAGGCTGTACAGCATATTGAGTGTTAACAATAATAGAGACGACTTGCTTTCTCATATACATCTTCAGACCAATGTCATCGCACAGACTATTGACCAAAAGATAACCAAAAGTACTGTGAATGTCCTTGATAAAGTATACAGCGGAACCATTAATCTGGTAGATACCAATATTACAAGCTATGACTTTACTTCAAGAAAAGAAGCATTGCTATATATCTGTGATTTAGGAAGTGAAAAGGCGAATCCGGTTTTAATAAACGGAGAGTATAAACAGAATGCTTTTTATGTTGATGACAAAAGTTTAGAACAAATTGTAAAAGAATTTGGGACAAACAGTTAAACGGTTTACAATTTAATGTAGATGTGTTATCATATTATTTGTATATAATAACTATAAAAATCGATTGATATCTTCAAGAAAAAAATAAACTATCAGTATCATAAGACTTTATAGATGATCTCAACCTGATTTTGCGGCTCACGGAAGGGGCAGATAGGAGTATGGGTATGGCAGAAAAAAAACCAAAATTTTTTGAATATAAGGGCAAACCTCTTGTACGTCACAAAGACACCATATATTATGGGGATATGTCCGATGATTATGTGGTGATGATGAAAATAACCAACACGAAAAAAGAATATGATATGGATATGGCCGATAAAGTAACAATTCAGATGATTGCTACAGACCCGGCAATTAATCCTAAAGACATGGTAATCAAAAAAAGTGAGAAAACAGGGCTTTATGCTGCGCTTGAGATTGCAGACATTTGGCTTTCGAGAGCACTCAGTGACCATACTAGCTAAATAAATTAAAAGTACGCAGGCGTTTTTCTTAACGTTTGCGTACTTTTTTATATCTATAAACTAAGGATAAAATAGCATTGTTTGTATTAAAAACAATGCTATTTTTTTTATATTTTGAAAGGATTAGCAAAACAATACGGAGGATAATACTATGTATTGAAAGATGAAGCGTATTCCATGTTCATATTTTCGTATAATCTTCAAGTAATAATTTTTGAAAATTCACCCACTGAATATAAATTTTATTCCCCACAAAATTTGTATCAAAGTGATTATTCTAGATAAATTATGGCAAAAATAAAACTGAAATCGGTTTTAATAATTTTATAAGGAGTGTGTATGGCGTGTCTGTCAAAAGGGGAGAAATTTATTATGCTGATTTAAGTCCGGTTGTTGGTTCCGAACAAGGCGGAATAAGACCGGTTTTAATCGTACAAAATGATGTAGGGAATAAATACAGCCCAACTGTTATTGCTGCGGCGATTACGAGCCAGAAAGAGAAGGCAAAACTTCCAACACATATTGCAATAGACGCGCAAAAGTGCGGACTTGCTAAGAATTCTGTGGTTTTGTTGGAACAAATCAGAACGATAGATAAAAAAAGACTGAAAGAAAAAATGGGGATGTTGGACAACGGCTGTATGAATATGGTCGATTCCGCTCTTTCAATCAGTTTCGGACTGGGTGCGGAGGATAATCAAAACAGTATTACATAATCAGTGTGCGTGATTATTCCAACGGACAAAGCTTGTTTAGTGATAAACAAGCTTTGTTTTTTATTCAGAAAAGTTTGCTGAGCTATGTGTAAAAAATCCAAGAATGATAAAAAGATTGTCGAAAACCATTGCGAAATAATAACAAATACGCTATAATTAATAAGATTGATGT
>JARBTU010000113.1 GCA_029240015.1 Oscillospiraceae bacterium
AAAAATATCTTGATGTTCAATAATTCCCGTGATGCATTTGGAATAGCTCAAAAAAAACTGGGGTATTCACAAAATACAACGGATAAAAAGGAACTGGATGCTTGTGCAGAGGAACTTAAAAAACAAAAAGAAGTCGTTCAGGCTTATGTCATGGATGAAATTTTTGATAAGATGGAAAACGGAGATGCCGCAATTGCTCCTTATTATGCGGGGGACGCCGTCACGATGATTGAAAACAATCCGGACTTGGCATTTGTTGTTCCGAAGGAAGGATCCAATCGATTTGTGGACTCTATGGTCATCCCTAAAGGTACGAAAAACAAAGCGGAAGCGGAAGAGTTTATCAATTTTATGTGCAAAACAGATGTTGCAAAAGCAAATATAGAGTTTATCGGATATTCCACACCACATAAGGCGGCCTATGATGCACTGGATAGAGAAATAAAAGAAAATCAAATTTCTTATCCGAAGCAGGAAGTGTTAAATAAATGCGAAAGCTTTAAAAATCTGCCGAAAGAGACCAATCAGTATATGGAAGATTTATGGGTAGGAATCAAAGCCGGAAGTGATAGTTAGGTTAAAAAATACTTCAAATGCCAGCATGGCATTTGAAGTATTTTTAGTTTCACGATAATAAACGTTTGAATATGGCAATTAAACATGATATAATAGCGGAAAAGCGGTTATTATATTTTTATACTTATATTTCACCTGCTTTAGATGAATAATTATACCACCAATTGTATTGATAGGTGGTATAACATTACTAATATATAAGCGAAAGGACTTTAGAGATATGTCGTTTCTTGTGCCTGACTTAATTTTAAGCTCAGTTTTAGATATAACGCCCGATTTGCTTAAAAGAATGCGTGTAAAGGCTGTTGTGCTTGATGTAGATAACACTTTAACAACGCATGGGAATCCTGTTCCCGGCAAAGGGATTTTGGAATGGATAGAGTATATGAAAGAACAGAAAGTCC
Organism: Oscillospiraceae bacterium; assembly: GCA_029240015.1. Classification (GTDB taxonomy): domain Bacteria; phylum Bacillota; class Clostridia; order Oscillospirales; family Ruminococcaceae; genus JARBTU01. The sequence continues at coordinate 981 of JARBTU010000113.1, forward strand.
CGATGATGATCGTATCCAATAACACACACGAAAGAGTAAAGCCTTTTGCAAAGCTGTTGGGAATTGAATTCGTTTCGATGGGGCTCAAACCGATGACACGGGGATTTTCACGCGCATGTAAGAAATTTGCACTGCATCCAAGTGAAATTGCAGTGGTAGGAGATCAGATATTTACCGACATTATTGGAGGAAATTTGAAAGGAATGAAAACCATACTGGTTTCTCCTTTCGATGTGGAGACAGGGCTCTTTTTTAAATTGAAACGCAAAATGGAGAAAAGTCTTATCAACAAATATCACAAAGGACAAGGAGCGAAATAAAATATGCAAGCTTTGTTTGGACCGGCAGGAAATTCGGAAAGCTTCCATGAAAAAGGATATAAAAACAATGTGGATATTCCGGTTTACCTAAAAGAATTCGGACTCACTGCTTATGAATATCAATGCGGAAGAGGCGTTAAGATATCGGAAAAATCTGCGCAATTGCTGGGAAAAGCGGCACTGGATGGTGGCGTCTCGCTGTCCTTGCACGCACCTTATTACATCTCCTTATCCAGTGTGGAAGAAGAAAAGCGTGATAATAGCATCAATTATGTTCTGCAAAGTGCAGTTGCCGCAAACGCGATGGGAGCCAAAAGAATCATCGTCCACAGCGGGTCTTGCGGAAAACTGACAAGAAGCGATGCGCTCGCGCTTGCAAAAGATACATTGGCTCGTTGTGTGACAGCGCTTAAAGAAAAAGGGCTTGAGGATATTATTATATGCCCTGAAACTATGGGGAAGATTAATCAACTCGGCAATTTAGAGGAAGTCATGGAGCTGTGCAAAGTGGATGAAAGATTTGTACCTTGCATTGATTTCGGGCATTTAAACGCAAGGACGTTTGGTGGAGTTAAAACCAAACAGGATTTTGAAGATATTCTTTTAACCATAGAAAATCAGCTTGGTAGCGACCGTCTGAAAATTTTTCATTCCCATTTCAGCAAGATTGAATATACCACAAAAGGCGGGGAAAAAAAGCACCTTACCTTTGAAGATACTGTTTTTGGCCCAAATTTTGATGACCTCGCAGAGCTGGTTGCCAAGAAAAGTCTTACGCCGACGTTCATATGTGAATCAGCGGGAACTCAGGCGGAAGATGCCGCTACAATGATGAAAATATACCAAAATGCACTTCATAGCAACTAAAAATTTGCTGTAAAGCATAGGAACTTTACAGATTTTGCGCAAAAATATTGACTTGAAAGGATTAGCAGCAGATGAAAAAAAGGATTTTAGTGGTTCACGGACCAAACATAAACATGATTGGTGAAAGAGAAACAGGGATTTATGGAAAAGAAAGCTTTGAAAGTGTTAACAAGCAGATTCAATGTTGGGCGGATGATTTAGGGCTTGAGTGCACGATTTTTCAATCCAATCATGAAGGAGAAATTATTGACAGGCTCCACTGCGCGCGCAGTGAGTTTGAAGGGGTTATTATCAATGCGGGGGCCTATACCCATTACAGTTATGCGATAAGAGATGCGATTGCGACCATAAAAATCCCGACAGTCGAAGTGCATTTTTCCAATATATACAGCCGGGAGGAGTTTAGAAACAAATCGGTGATTGCTCCTGTTTGTGCGGGGCATATTGCCGGATTCGGAAAGTATAGTTATATGTTGGCTTTGTGCGGAATAAAGCCAATGATATAAGGGCAAAATGGATATGAATAATATAGAAAAATTGACAGCTTGTCTTCCTCCAAATATTGATGCCGTACTTGTGACATCCAGTGTGAATCGTCATTATTTCACAGGGTTTGAATCCTCTGCGGGGACAGTACTCATAACTCGGGAACAATCTTATCTCATCATTGATTTCAGGTATTTTGAAAAAGCAAAAAGAGAAGTAACATCCTGTAAAGTCGTTCTTTTGGAAAGCTTTCAGAAACAAGTCAGTGAACTGTTCAAGAAACACCGTATTCAAACCGTGGGAATAGAAAGTTTTCAGATTACTGTAAACGAATTTCAAGAATTAAAACAAAAATTTCCTGATATTTGTTTTGAGCAGTCAAATGAAGTCAATTGTCTTGTTAACCGTATGAGACAAATCAAGACTCCTACAGAAGTTGAGAGAATGAGGCAAGCGCAAAACATTACAGATCAGGCATTTGAACATATTTTAAATTTTATTCAGATCGGGAAAACGGAGAAACAGGTTGCGACGGAACTTGAATACCACATGAAAAAATTGGGGGCAGATGGATTTGCTTTTGATACGATATCTGTTTCGGGGAAAAATTCCTCCCTCCCGCATGGAACACCAACCGATAAGGCTTTGCAGAAAGGTGATTTCTTAACATTGGATTTTGGTGCCAAAGTGGACGGATACTGCAGTGATATGACTAGAACTGTTTGTTTGGGCTCGCCTGATGAGCTGCAAAAAAAAGTATATCAGACCGTCCTAAAGGCACAAAGCCTTGCTTTTGAAAAAATTGTTCCCGGTGAAATTTGCCGAGTAATTGACGAAGCAGCCAGAAGCTATATTTATCAGCAAGGATTTGAAGGTTGTTTTGGACACGGATTGGGGCATGCAGTCGGATTAGAAATTCATGAAACCCCATGTTTTAATATAAGAGACGAATCAAGACTTGAGCCGGGAATGGTCATAACGGTTGAACCTGGAATATATATAGAGGACCATTTTGGCGTAAGAATAGAAGATATGGTGATTGTCACTGAAAAAGGATATCAAAATATGACAAAAAGTGTAAAGGAATTGATAAGTTTATAAATTATACTTGAAAAAAATTATAAATTAAGATAAACTATTTATAATAAGAATTATGTGGAGGTAATTTATGATATCAGCTGGCGAATTTAGAAATGGCGTAACTTTTGATATGGATGGAAACGTGTTACAAGTAATTGAATTCCAGCACGTGAAGCCGGGAAAAGGCGCAGCTTTCGTTAGGACAAAAGTAAGAAATGTTATCTCAGGGGCGGTTTTGGAAAAAACATTTAACCCTACTGAAAAATTTCCTACAGCGTTTGTTGAGAGAAGAGATATGCAATATCTTTATAGTGATGGCTCATTATTTTATTTTATGGATACAGAAACCTATGAACAAGAACCGATTGATGAGGCGAAGTTAAATGATAACTTCAAATTCGTTAAAGAAAATACCGAAGTAAAGGTACTGTCTTATAAAGGGAATGTTTTTGGAGTGGAACCTCCGTTTTTTGTGGAGCTTGAAGTAACCGAAACAGATCCCGGGTTTAAAGGTGATACAGCGACAAATGCAACAAAACCTGCTACTCTTGAAACAGGAGCAGAAATAAGAGTTCCTTTGTTTATTGAGCAGGGAGACAGAATTAGAGTAGATACAAGAACTGGTGAATACATGGAACGTGCATAAAACATATGCACTGGAATATGAAATAAACCCATTTTGATAGGAGGAGAATATTATGAATATAATGGAAAAAGTTGCTTATTTAAAAGGGCTTGTAAGTGGGCTGAACTTTGATGAAAGCACAAAAGAAGGAAAGGCTATCCTTGCAATTTTAGATGTTTTGGAAGAAATGGCGCTGTCTATTAACGATCTTGAAGAAGCACACGATGAAATAGAAGAACTTGTTGATATTTTGGATGAAGATCTTGGTGAGTTGGAAGAGGACTTCTATGAATTTGACGAAGACGATGAGGATGACGACGAAGACGAAGAAGATTTTGATTCGGAAGATTTATGTTGCGATTATGAAGTTGTTTGCCCAACTTGTGGTGATACCATTTGCTTAAATGAAGAAATGGTTGAAGAGGGCGAAATTGAATGCCCGAACTGCCATGAGAGTTTGGAATTCGACTTTGATGATTGTGATTGCAAAGATTGCTGCGATCATGAGCATGGGCACGAAGAGCACAAATAAGCTAGATTAAAAAGTTAATAAAATGTCTGTTTCAGGGCGGAGTGAAATTCTCCACCGGTGGTGATGCGAAAGCTAGTCCACGAGCCTTTTATAGGTTGACTTGGTGCGATTCCAAGACCGACGGTTATAGTCCGGATGAAAGAAACGGTGTTGTTTTACAACAAAAACGCCCTCAGATTTTTTTCTGGGGGTTTTGTTTTTTGTGTGTCAACAAAAATCGGTTATCACCCAAAACAGACCTCTTATTAAATATATAATATTTTTTGGAGGTAGTATTCATGAACACAAACACAAGAAAAATGGTGACTTTGGCGATGCTCTCGGCGGTCTCTGTCGTGCTGATGTTTATAAGCTTTAATGTTCCACTTATGCCAAGTTTCATCAAAATGGATTTTTCGGAGCTTCCGGCGTTGATTGCCGCTTTTTCGATGGGTCCGTTAAGCGGAGCCGTAGTGTGTTTTATAAAAAATGCTGTGAATGTATTTTTTACAACAACCGGGGGAATCGGGGAACTTTGCAACTTTTTATTGGGTGTATGTTTTGTTGTTCCGGCAGGTCTAATTTATAAAAGGTTCAAAGGTCGAAAAGGAGCCTTGATTGGATCTTTGACGGGTGCAATCAGCATGGCGGTTTTGAGTGTATTTTTGAACTATTATATTGTTTATCCAATTTATACGCTGTTCATGCCAATGGAAGCGATTATTGGAATGTACCAAGCAATCAACCATCGTGTGTCAAACTTATGGGAGGCCCTTTTGACTTTTAATTTGCCGTTTACATTTGTCAAAGGTTTATGTAGTGTGATCATTACATTTTTGATTTATAAAAAGATTTCTCCTTTAATCAAATCAAGACCCAAAAGAGTGTTATAATGCACATTGTTAATATTTAACCACAAAAAAAGAGCAACGAAAAGTTGCTCTTTTTTTGTGGTTTATTTTTAGGTCACCCAACAATAGGTTTTATCATCGCTATATTCTAAAGAAATACCGAATTTCTCGAAATAGCTGTTTACAATTTCAATAAAACTCTCCGAAGGTTTAGCTTTGGGGTCTTGTATAGGGACAATTGTCATTGATGGACTCCCGCAAGCATCGTTTAGATGAAGCTTGAATGAACTGTTTGTCTTTTTTAGCTGTTCGTTTATATCAATTATCATTTGTATCGTAATGGTTTTCATATCAATCAATTCCTTTCAAGATAAACCAAAATAAAACTTTTTATATAATAT
>JARBTU010000114.1 GCA_029240015.1 Oscillospiraceae bacterium
ATCTGATTAAAATATCTATCATAGCTGCCTGTCATACCCTGCAAAAGCCTGTTTTGATTGAACAAATAATTTTCTGAAGGCGTGTCTACAGCCAACAGTCCTTTGTCAACCATGAAGGCCAACGGCATGGCAGATGGGTTTTTATATAGTGTGACTCCATCATGGTCCATTGTTTTCTCATAATGACTGCTCAAAGGTGTTTTAGACATCACATATTTTACATCAAAAAGGCTGTCTGTCAAAACTGTCGAGCCGAAATAAGAGCTCCATAAATATGTTTGTGCAAATCCCAGACTCTTTAAAAACATATTTGTGTTTCTGTCATATGCCGAGCTGTAGTTGGTTATTCCGTTGTACCCAAAGGCAATTGCATCATTCTTGCTACGTTCAAAGTTTTTTTCGATTCTATAAAAACCGTCTTCCGCTTGTTTTGCCTTTTGAACAACCGGGTCTATATCCTCTTTAAAAGAAACATAAGACTCATTTGTTTTATATATAAAATTTCTGTCTAGTCCTTTTACAATATCATATGAACTTGAATAGGTTTCAAACATAACCAAACCAATCATCAACGGAAGAACAAATTTATAAAGCTTTTTGTTGAATTTAGTGACAACTAAACAAATTAAGTATAGTATACAAAGAATGATAACCAACGTGTTTTGTATATGTGGCTTAGGCTGATATACCTGCTTCGAAAACATATACAGTGCAATAAGTATTACCGATGTGGCCCCTACAAAAGCCAATACGTGAATTTCTTTTAACTTCAAAAAAGCCTTATACGCAATCATTATTGCAAAGAAACTAAATAGAAAAGAGTATCTATATGGAAACCAGTTCGGATATTGAAAAATATGCCAAGCCATGTCTATGTAGTTCACATAAAAGCTAATCAAAAATAATGCTAATACAGAAAGAGTGAGAATTTTTTCCTTTCCGGAAACAGACTTCACAAAAAAGAATGCAATAAACAGAATAACAACAATGATTCCGCAGTAAATGTTTGGCAATCCGTCGTTTGTTATCGTGTCATAATTTCCGACAAACATTTTTGAAAAAATCTTATAAAAGTCAAAATTCAAAATCCTGTCGGGAGCATAATTATATCCGCCTATTTTTCCTTTTAGCAAAGAAAAAAAAGTCGGCACAATCAGCCATGAAGAGATTCCCGCCGCCGCAACCGCACTGATTAGAAAGTCAACCAGCCTTCTAGGAAAATTCGGTTTTTCTTGTTTCTCAAATCTTATTACACAAAATCTGTACACAAAATAAATCAAGCAGAATATTCCCACCATGTAAGAAATATAGTAATTCGAGATGAACATGATTGATAAAACCGTGATGAACAAAGCTTTCTGCCCTGACCGAATCAGTTTTTCTATTCCAATCATCAATATCGGGAGCCAAATCACACCATCCAGCCACATCAAGCTCATGGAGTAGGCAATGTTATATGCCATCAAAGCGTACAGCGTAGAAAATACAACAACAGACCAATTATTTTTTTTGAAGAGAAACTTCAAAAATATAGAAAAAGAAAGTCCACAAAGTCCTATTTTAACGATATTTAAAACCATTAGCGCGGTTGGAAGCATGCTTTTGGGGAAAAAGAACGTAATAACCGAAAAAGGGCTGGATATATAATAAGCAAACACGCCGATAAAGTTCCCGCCAAAGCCCATTTTCCAAGAATAAAGCAAGCTGTCTTTCCCTAAAACGATATCTCTTAATCCGGCAAAAAAATTCACATACTGGTCAGACATATCCATGATTAAAACGGATTTTTCGCCAAACGGAAACATGCCAAATCTCGCATAAACAATCAGTAATACGAGTGCCGGAACAAAAAAAGCTCCCGCCAATAAGAGAATATTCTTGCTCTTACCCTGCTTTTGATCCCCCATTTATTCCGCCGCCCCCTTTGATGTATTCATGAGAATCAGTCTTCTCTTGATTTCCGAATAATTGCTCCCGGCTTTACCGGTCTTCCAAAAGGTATTTTCAATTTCATCAGAGGATGTGCCGCATCTGCTATCTCTTTTCCGTCTTTGTCAAACAGTTTATCGATCTTCATTGAGAACGGTTTGGAAAGTGGTTCAAGCACTTCTACCTCGTCGCCTTGATAGAATTTATTTCTTTGAGTGCATTCGATGATTCCGTCTTTATACTCATCTACAATGGCAATCACGTCAAAATTTCTCAAATATCCACCGTTTTCATAGTACTGCCCGTTTTCTGGTCTTCCAAAGAAAAATCCTGTGGAGTACTGTCTGTGACTCACACGCAAAGTTTCCTCTAAAATCCAGTCGGGAAGTTTGAAACGGGAAGGATCTTTGAGATATTCATCCACTGCATTCCTATACGCATTGGTGATGACAGAGACATAATAAGACGATTTGGCTCTTCCCTCTATTTTCAAGCTGGTCACACCCGCCTCGACCAGTTTGTCTATGTATTCAATCATACACAGGTCTTTTGCATTGAGAATATAGGTCCCCTTTTCATCTTCATAGATAGGATAGTGTTCATTGGGACGCTTTTCTTCCACAAGATGATATCCCCATCTGCACGGCTGTGCACATTCTCCTCTGTTGGCGTCTCTGTTTGTCATGTAGCTTGAAAGCAGACATCTTCCCGAAAAAGAAACGCACATGGCTCCGTGAACAAAAACCTCTATGTCAAGTTCTTTTGGTGTATTTTGTCGAATCACGCTGATTTCTTCAAGGCTTAGTTCTCTCGCCAAGACAACTCTCTTTGCCCCCATTTGGTAAAATTCATTGGCAGTTACATAATTCACAATCCCCGCTTGAGTGGAAATATGGACTTCCATCTTGGGTGTATGCTTTTTGACAAGAGACAATACACCGATGTCAGAGGCAATCACCGCATCCATATGAACGCTTTGCGCATATTTTAAAAACTCCGGCAATCTTTCGATTTCATCGTTCCTTGGCAGAGTGTTACAGGTCAAATAGACCTTCACTCCGTTTTGGTGTGCATATTCAACCGCATCTTTGAGGAGTTTTTCATCAAAATTGGCTGAAGCCGCTCTCATTCCAAACTCAGAGCCGCCCAAATAAACCGCATCTGCACCAAATTGCACAGCGGCAGTCAGTCTTTCAAAATCTCCAACAGGAGCCAAAACCTCCGGTTTTGTAAATACAGGCATAAAAATCCTCCATATATTCGCTATCTGAGTCCAGCTTTTTTAAGGTTAATGTTATGTTGCTGCAACGTTTTTGCATAAAAAAATTGTTTCGTATCAAGGTTGGAACAAAAATAATAATAGTCTGTGTTTTCAGGATAAAGTGTTGCTTTGATTGCCTCCAACCCAGGGTTGCAAATCGCCCCCGGAGGAAGTCCGTTCCCGATATAAGTGTCATATGCGTTATAAATATCATCGTTCGGTATTTTTATATTGGGTTTAATATCTTCCCTTACATATTTGGTGGTCGGGTCACTTTCAAGCTTAGGGTATTTGTCTTTATTGTCCAGCCTATTGTGAAAAACGCCCGAGACTTTTTTCATCTGAGCTATTTCTCCTGCTTCTGCCTGAACAATTGAAGCCAGCGTAATGGTTTGCTCCAGTGACACGTTGAGTTCTTTCATCCTGTCCCAAAGATCTTGGGTGATTTTTTTATCAAAGTTCGTTAAAATTTTTCTTGCAACAGACTCGGCAGATTCTCCCGTAAAAAACTCATACGTGTCAGGAAACGCGAAGCCTTCTATCCTCTGATATTTAAGTTTATTATTTTCAACGTATTTTTCAAAAGGCAAATCAAAAGTATGGCGATTAATCACATCTAAAAAGTCTTCTTCTTTACAAACTTTGCTGACTTCCAATGCCTTTGCAATTTGATGAAGCGTTTCCCCTTCTTTGATGGTAATTTTTATCGCGTCTTTTTTAGGCGCAATTTTTTTCAGTTCCTCCATGATTTGATCGTAGGACATGTTGGAATTGAGGGTATAAAGCCCATACTGATAGTTGCCATCCGCTTCTTTTTGCTTTGAAATAAACCGGAACAAAAGCGGAAACTCAATAATGTCGTTTTCTTTTAAAATCTTTGAAATTTGCTGAGTCGAAGCGCTTTTAGGAATCTCTATCTGAACCAATTTGTCTGGTTTGAAAATCGCAAGAATATCGTTCATTGACACCAGTATCAGGGCTGCAAGAAGGAGGGAAGTGCCAACAATTACTCCGCCATAGGCGATAAGTCCGCCAATGCTCCTTTGCTTTTTCTTGCGTTTTTTGCTTTTTGGAGCGGCAGTAGTTTCTTCTTCCTGCTGCCCATCGGTGCTATTATCGTCATCTTCATATGTACTGTCTTGTTTTAGCTCATCCTGTGGCAGCTCATTTTGTTGTTCAGGTGCCTGCTCAAACGCAGACTCCTGATCCCATTGCTCGCTGTCAAAATCAATGTCAATAGAAAACTTATTTTCCTGCAGTTCTTTTTTTTCATTCAAATCATCGTTTTTAAAAGAGTCATTATTTTTTTTCACTTTTTCTCCTCCTGAATAGTCAAATTCGTTTCATAAATTTTTCGGAAATAAGAATATCCACCGGCTTATCATATTTCCCAGGAGGGAGCAAGTTTTTTAAGCATGAATTATAACAGATCCCTATCGTTTTATATTTATATCCTTATAAAAATGTGTCATAATAGCCTTTTCCGTACCCAAGACGATATCCTTTCATGTCGAATCCAAGTCCCGGTACAATACAGACCGAGTGGACAAATTCGTCTATTTTTTTGCACCGGTCAACAATCGGTTCCAGAACCGAAAAACTTCCCGGCTCCAAATCATCCAATGAATTTATTAAATAGAACTGCATAAGGCTTGTCCCATCAATACACCTTGGGACTGCAACAGCCTTACCGTTATCAAGCGCATGACGAATCAGCTTGTGCGTATCCACTTCTATTGCAGTAGATACAAAACAAACCAATATCTCACACTGTTTGTATTCATTCAAACCAACGATGAGTTTAAAAATGCTGTAATCCTTCTGCCGCTTTAAATGTTGCGGCAACTGTCTCCTCTTTTGTTTGAATTCCGCCCTTAACGTATTTTTTACAACACGGATATCTACTCTTGCCATTGGACCGCCGCCTTTAGAAATTCCGCTCTTTTTTCTCCACAGAGAATTTTTACAAGCTCAAACGCAAATTGGTTCGCAGTTCCCGCTCCTTTGGACGTAATAATATTATCATCTACACAGACTGCTTCATCCATGATTTGTGCACCATAAAGTTCTTGCTCAAAACCGGGATAGCACACAGCTTTTTTGCCATTCAACATATTTTTGTGTCCTAAAATAGAAGGTGCGGCACAGATGGCCGCGATATATTTATCGTTAAGAGCACAGTAATCAATTGCTTCCTGCACATGCTCTGATGTCTCAAGATTAAGGGTTCCAGGCATTCCGCCCGGAAGAACGATCATATCCGTCTCGTCCAAGTCCACCTCGTCTATGGTGATGTCACACTCAACTTTTATGCCATGTCCTCCCACAATGTTTTTTGAAGAAATCCCCACGGATTTTACAGTTAACTCTTCACACCGACGAAAATAGTCCAGAGGGGTCAACGCCTCTGTCTCTTCAAATCCATTTGCAAGAAAAATATATATCATTGCTTTTATCCTCCAAATTTATCAATCTAACATCAGATTCATGTAAGGCCAATTCCTCAAATCCTCAGAATGCTCTATCTCAAAAAATCTTTTGCACATACCGTATTTGACCGATGATTCCGACCACTCTTTTTCTGGTCCATAGACTTCCAAAGTATTTATATCGAACTCCTGTGCCATTTTTGTAAAAAGGGTTAACAGTAAAGTTTTTGACAAACTTGTTTCTTTTACGACAAGCTTGTTATTTATTTTATAACAAACCATATAACCTTGTAAAGTACGAGATTTTAGATTAATGATTTTTGCTCCTGTGTACAAACTTTCCTGATAAACATACTTGCTCATCAAATCACCGTGGACAATGGCGAAATCAAGCTTTTCTATATATTCTTTCCTTTGCTTGCAAAAATCTTCAAAAGAACATGCGGACATTTCTAAGTTTTCATGGTTGCCCTT
>JARBTU010000115.1 GCA_029240015.1 Oscillospiraceae bacterium
CTCCGACAACAGTAAAACAGATACGAAATAGATAATAGTAAGAAGCAAAAAATAAAAAAGATAGACAGCAACTAGCAGGGCAATGGCAAACCCAATTGGGTAATGATGTATTAACCAAATCGTATAAACAAACACCATAGCCGGTATAACAATATGGGTAAACATACCGATCAGCCCGCCAAGAAAGTTGGCCCAGCCCCAAAAGCGAGGGCTGATACTATGTCGGTGTTTTAATAAAATAAAAGGATAATCCCCTTCCCATCTTATCCGCTGTTTTAAAAATTTCGCAAAACTTTCCGGAACATCGGTGAAACAGATTGCCTCCGGATCAAATACAATTCGAACCTTTCTACGGGCATGGGCAAAGTAATTTTTGATACGTATAGTCATATCAAGATCTTCTGCGGTTCCCGCATCCCAGCCCTCAACCAGATCAAGAATTTCCCGTCTAAAGATACCAAAAGCGCCCGATATATTATTTACCATATTGAATTCACTCAAGGCCGTTTTTGATGCATGTATTGCTATAAAATACTCTATCGCCTGAAAAGCTGCACACAAGGTTTTATCAGCATTTCTCACTCTCAGGCATCCACTCACGGCAACAACTGTATCATCCTCAAAATGCCTTGTGGCCCGCTCAACCATATTATTATCAAAAGATGTGTCACCATCTGCTTTGATGATAATTTCGCCTGTTGCAAAATGAAGCGCTAAATTACTGCTTGAAACCACACCGCCTCGCTGCCACTTGGGCACTACAGTCAGCGAACGATTTGAATGCCTGTTTACCCAACTTTCCATAGCTTTTGCCGCCTGCAGCGTATCAACATTGATTGATGCGCCATCTACGACAAGTAAAATTTGAATCTTTCCAGGATATAATTGTTCTGTAAGAGAAATAACCGTCTTTTCTATATCTCGCCCTTCATTATAACAAGTTATGATGCAAGAAACTGCTGGGAAGTAGAGACGTCGGAGTCCTTCTTGAGCGCGTTCTATCTTATACTTAATAATCCCAAAAAAGATAAATAATGTCCATGGAACCTCAAAAAATAAGACATACGGCATAAAGATAATAATTCCCGATACAAAGTCAGCGTTTAAAAGTGGAGCAATCGTAAGGTTATATAAATTATAAATTATGCTGTTTAGCACATTCTTTATCTAACCTCCGATAGAATAGCCTCAAATTCTCTGAGCAGCATTTCTGCTACAGGTCCCCTTTTCGCATACTCATCAGGGATTGAAAAGCATTTGGCATGAATGTTAATTTGCGCACCGTTTTCTAAGGAAACGATATCTGAAAGTTTTTCTACTCTGGACGCCAGAATTTCACCACCTTTTAGATTGGTTCGCGGTAAAAGCACCCAAAAAGTATTTGCGCCTGTACTAGTTGTTATATCGGTCAATCGTACCAATTCTCTAATTCGTGTGGCAAGTTCATCTATTATGTTCTTGAATTGAGACATTCCCGCCGTACTTTCTATGGACTCTAGGCCAACTATTTTAATACATAGTAACGAAAAATCTTCATCACTGTATCGCATCTTCATCTGCAAAAGCCAGTCTGTTACCTGATAAAAATATTGAGGCACAACATTACGGTTGTTATCAAAAAGAGAAAACTCAAAATCAATGACGCCAAACTGTGCCGCCCTTTTCCCTTTTGCAGTCATACCATAATTGTAGATCTGCCTAACCTCTAAATCTTCTGTTGCTGACTTTTGACGACAGTTCAAACAATCTGCTTTAACTTCCGGTTCGATAAACCGTTCTGTACAGCTATTGCAACCATAAGATTCAACAGGTCGGTCATAATCACTGCCGATGTGACGGAGGGTAGTATTGCACCGCGGACATATAAATAGCATTCCATTTTTGAAGGTTTCTTCAGGCGCTACATGTCCACAAGTAAAACAATGAATCATCTTTTTCTTTAAAAAATCAATACTTCCGCATACAGGGCAAGAATCTATATAATTCAAGTTGCCTGTATGGCAATGCGGACAATGACGAATTCTATCAACCAACCCCATGGTAGCAAGAAACCCCTGATTGCATAAAGATACTAACCATTCTGTAGAATTCCTCATCGTTAGTTTAAAGGATTTTTTATCTGCAAATGGGCCAAAACGATAGGCCGATTGTATAGTTGTATCTGCAAAAGCGCCAATGAGAAATGCAGCCGGATATTCATAAATCCAGGGAGAGGCAACAAATGCTATGGGCGACAGAGAATATGCATCGCCCCTGCAGAACATAAAAGTTAACAGGCGTAAATCATCGTTGGTTGCATTTGCTTCGATGGATATATTTCTCATTCTGGCAAGAATCTCGGAGGCATAAGGAAGAATATCCACTTTTGTACTTCCTACGCCATCTACAAAGGAATTCAGATTCCCCATAGATTTGGCAAAGTAAATAGGCGAGGCATAAAAAATTGCGGATCGTCGCAATTGATAAACAACATCAAAAATCTCTTTCAGGCTATTGTCATCTTCTGTTTTCAACCCATCAATCAAAAAAATTGATGGCTCTTTGACATCTTCCATCATGGCATCCGCAGAATTATAGCTACCATCCAGCTCATCCGGCAGGGCTATAAGTTCACCGCCGAGATCCAATCTATATATCTTATTCTTCATGTTAAATTCTCCTTACGCACCATTACGTGTAGATCAGAGTTTTCACCATCCAACTACGACCGGCAGACCTTCAATTGTTTCTTCCGCCTGCAAAGGATCAATTACTTTAAGGAAGATCTGAACGCCCCTCATGGTCACCGGATAAAATTTCTCCGAAATTCCACTTGGTACATTATCAGCAACTACCGGAGATTGTTCAACAACTGCTTTAATTTTTCTGCCTGTACCAAGTATTTTTACTGTCGCAACTGTTCCAATATTTATTTTTTTAAAATCATTAGGATCAACATAGGTGACAATATGTGCCTGCTGGGTATTCACTAGAATGGCAAGAGGCTCTCCTGCAGAAAAACTCTGTCCCTCAGTCACGAATATGGAATTGACTTTCCCACCCTGCCCCGATTTTATGTCAAAAAAATCTTCTGTAATCTTTTTTAAAGATCTTATACTTTGTTCAACTTGAGCAATTCTAGCAGTGTTAACCGCCTGTGCTGCATTACTGGTTACAGGTGTAACAGCCGCAGAAGCAGCTGCCAAGGATGCTTTTGCTTCTCTGAGTTTGTTTTCTGCGATATCCATTTCAGCCCTTGTTGCCGCACCTTGCTCTATAAGCCATTTTGTGTTATTACGCGCTTGTTCATAGTATGCAACACTTTGATATGCAATTTGAACCTCATCAGAATGGGCCCTATCATGAACAGAAGGCGAAACAGGTTCAGTATCAATCCCCCGATTTGCCGCATCCCGTTCGGCTTCAAGAAGAGCAATCTGTTCTATACGATTTTCTGGGATTTTACGTTTCACACGGAACATAACCGTCTCGGGACTAGCCATGTCGCCCCTATGATAAAACACTTTTTCCACAGTTCCCGCTTCAATCGAATTTATAGTTTTTTTCTCCAGCCAAATCGTGCCTGGCGATGTAACAAATACCCAATCTAATAATATCTTTCCCAAAAGTATAATGAAAGGAGAACCCACAATAAGTAAAATCAGTATCCAACGAATTCGGGGAAATGCTCTCTTCGATGCGGCATATGGCAACTTGACATTATTCTCGATTGTCGCATCAGTTCTTTTATTTGATGAAAACGATACCCTCATTGTGCTTCCCCTTTCTTGTAATCTTCCCAAGCCTGAATAAAAATCCCCTTAAGTCCATAACTAGCCAGATTATCTTCAAGTAGATGCATCGCATCTTTAAATTCTTGTCGAGTACTATCCGCATAACTTTCCGCCAAAGGGATATTTCTTTCCACACTTTGCGCTAGAGAAAATGGCACGTTTGGATTTGCTGTTATAATTGCCGACATTCTTTGGGTTGTCGCATGCGGGTTATCAGAATAAATCATAACAACTATCTCTTCCAGCCCCAGCGGCAAAAGTTTCTCCCTGGCAAGTACCCCAAGATCACCTTCCAGGTATCGAGGGTGAATTGATAAAGATACAGGTAGTTTTGTTATTTGCTTTACTGCTGTGATCGTATCAGTAAGGCCTTCGAGAAGTTCTGCCCGCCTTGCTGCCGCACCTGGTAATGAATCCGGTTCTATATCAAGATGTAATCCGTCAAAATCAAATTTTTGCAGTTGCTTAATAAGCGTGAGCAGTTCACCGCGATGATCGGCT
Source organism: Oscillospiraceae bacterium (assembly GCA_029240015.1). Lineage (GTDB taxonomy): Bacteria > Bacillota > Clostridia > Oscillospirales > Ruminococcaceae > JARBTU01. The sequence continues at coordinate 4,275 of JARBTU010000115.1, forward strand.
TCCGCCCATGTGGGATCGCCAAGCATAAGGTCTATACGCAGCCCTTTACCTTTGGCCTCAACAATCAACGCGTTAAGCTCTTTTTTACCGGTTGGAGATACTAATTGGGAAACTTGTTTAGGTGTAAAAGATAAAATCATTCTGGAAAATCCCGCATCTGATATTTCATTTAGTGCTTCTGTCCTTGAATTGCTTTGCAAAAATGGCGCTGCATTCCACACATATATTGCAGATTTCACTGTTTCAAAGAGCATCGGTCTTGTTTCAATCCGGTCGGCTGGTATTTTTTTCGCTGATTCAAAAGTCACAATAGGGGTTTTCAAATTTGGAAGGTCTGAGAAATCAAGAGGCGCGCTCATATCATCTTGTATATTTTTTGCATCTAGCCAATTTGGTGCAAGCAGCTTAGTACGTTTAGAGTCATTTTCATTGATGGAAAAAACTCGTTCTGTCAATTCAGACCCAAGACCTCTTGGATATACATAGCTAGTGATATCTATTACCGACTGCAGAAACAGCTTTTCCTGATCAAGCATGTCCATAGCTGTTCTGTAATACTGCGACTTACTATGCTGTAACTGTTCAAAAGTATCCCCTGGCAACACCATCCGGCGAAGCATTTTTTCACGTATTGATTCAGCCATAACAATTAAATGCGACGCACGAGCATTAACATCAGCGGCAGCATATGCCGCCGTTGCCAAAGCCTCCTCTACCTGACCGTTAAGTTTCAATCGAGCAACGGTCTCTTCTTTTTTCGCCCTGCTAAGCTCGTCACCAGCAGCCAGTTTAGCCTGATCTTTTGAACCAAGTGATTTAATCGGTTCAGTCATTGAAAAAGCAATATAAGCACCATTCCCCGTAGATCCTGGAAAATCTCGTGTTGCATTCAATCCAATCGTAAGATTTGCTTCTCTTTCAATCCGTTTTGTCTCAGCAAGTAGTTTTTCTTGTTGAGATACAAGATTATGTTGATATACAACTTCGGGGTGAGTCGTAAGATCTATTTTTTTACCCTCAATACTGGGAAAAGATGGCGCTTTTAATTTCTCAGTCAAATCCCATGTACGACCAGTAGAAACGCCGAGTATTTTCAATGCCTGCATTTGATGCAGCTTTGACGCAGTCATGTCACGTCTAACATCATGATAAACAGACAAAAACTCCAATCTATCAACTGGAAGCACTAAGCCTTGTGCCTGACGTCTTTGTAAAATATGGGTTGTTTCCTCTTCGGTATTTAAAAAGCGTTTAGCAACTTCTTCTTTTTGTTGTTCAATCCACAACGTTGTATATGCTTTTCGCAACACAACCAGGTTATTTAATGAAAGCATGCTTGCATAATGTTTCGATTCCAGTGCGGCTATTTCTGCTTCAAGCTTCCCTATTTTTTCTTTTTGCAAAGTACCAAGCAGTGGAAAATTCAAGCCACCTGTTATGCTCAACTTGTTGTATTTATTTTTATCTTCGCTAGTATCAAATTTGGGCTCATTACTATAGCCGTAGTTTACTCCCCCAAAATATTTAGCACCCGCTTTTTGCCTTGCCAATACTTCGAGTGCTTCATCTCTGGAAATTGCTGATAACGCTGCCAAGACTTCTGGACCATTGATTATTAATGGCTCAATCTGTTCAAGAGATAAAAGAGTGGCGGGAACATTCGAGTCAGCTGATATACTAACCGGTATGAGGAGAAGGCAAAACAATAATAAAATGCTTGCTTTTGTGCGGATAAACCACTGCTTCATTAACACATCTCCAATATCTCATTTGAATGTAGACTTTGAATTCTTCTTAT
>JARBTU010000116.1 GCA_029240015.1 Oscillospiraceae bacterium
GAATTGAAGAAAAATTATATTTGGCAAACCTAGAGCAACTATCTGAAAGAGCGCATGAAGATCAGTGTACTCCTGCAAACCCAAGATATCCTCTTGTTTGCGAGTTGGGTGAGTTATACAAAAAAGCTTATTACGGCAAATAAACAATGCGTTAAACATTTCTAAATACTCTCTCTTATAAAAAAGAACCCCTCTATGAATTTTTCATAGAGGGGTTCTTTTTTATGTATTTATTTTTATTTGAATTACTATTTATCTTTTCTAATTTGCCATAATAATAAGTCAATTTTTTTCACATTTGTTATTCCTGAATTTGGGTAAACCTTATCAAATAAGCTTAATATTTCTCGGGTATTATCCATAGATAAAAATTCATTATACCAATTACATATAGCATTATAGAGAATTATTGTTTTACTTATACGGTTATCTTCGTATTGTTTAGTAGGAAGCAATCCTAAATTTTGTAAAACATAGGTATCCCAAATTGGCATATCAGGATTTATCGTTGCTAATAATTTACTCGAGAAAGATGCTTCTAAACGATTGTGATTTTGATATAAATAATAGATGACATCTTCGAATATAATATTAGAATTTCTATTATTATATAAATAGGTATAATATGATTTTCTAAACTCACTATTTCGTCTTAGTCTATAAAATCCATTAAATTTTCTTTGAAAAGTATTATCCGTTGGTACATCAGAAACTCTGAACATTTTCATAATTTCTTGATATTGATTAAGCCCTTTTTGAATTTTAGGTAGGGTTTCTTCAGCTTTTTCTTTGGATAATATCTGCATAATCATAATACCCCTATTTAAATTATTTGAATTGCTTCTAAAAGAGCTATCGAGAGTTCTGCAGGACAGGAAGAATCCTTATAGCCACATTTGATTCCCTCCAGCTTTTCAATAACATCATTGACTTTTTGTCCGATTACTAAAGCGGAAACTCCTTGTGCATTCCCACTGCATCCACCTTCAAAGACTACATTTTTAATTATATCGCCATCCAGTTCAATTAAGATAGATCTTGCGCAAACGCCGGTTGGTTCAAAACGATATTCCATTTTTTATACTTCCTTTTATACTCTTGCAAGTCCTTGTTCTATGGCTTTTTTTGCAACCGCGTCAGCGACACTTTGAGCTACTCGTTTATCGAATGGGTCGGGTAATATATACTCAGTCGTCAACTCTTCGTCACTTATGATTCCAGCTATTGCGTTTGCTGCAGCAAGTTTGATTTCATCCGTTATTTCGCGAGCTCTGACTTGTAAAGCGCCTTTAAATATTCCCGGAAAAGCAAGAACGTTGTTAATCTGGTTGGGAAAATCGCTCCGTCCTGTTCCTACAATGAACGCTCCGCCTTTTTTGGCTTCATCAGGCATAATTTCCGGCAAAGGATTCGCCATGGCAAATATGACTGGGCGCTCTGCCATCGTTGAAACCATCTCCGGCGTAACCAATCCCGGACGAGAAACCCCGATAAAGACGTCAGCTCCTTTTAATGCATCTGCCAATAGACCTTTTTTCACGCCTTTATTCGTAATTTTCGCCATTTCAGACTGTGGCGGATTGTTTCCTTGTGCACCGTCATAGATAATACCGTTTATATCACAAAGAATAATGTCTCCTACTTGGAGCAACAGCAATAATTTAGCAATAGCAATCCCTGCGGCACCAGCGCCATTAATCACAATCGTCAAGTCAGATAGTTTTTTCTGAGCAAGCTTTGCGGCGTTAATCACGGCAGCACCGGCAATAATCGCCGTACCGTGCTGGTCGTCGTGAAAAACAGGAATGTCAAGCTTTTGCTTTAATTTTTCTTCTATTTCAAAGCAGCGAGGTGCTGCAATATCTTCTAAATTGATTCCGCCAAAACTTGGGGAAATTAACTCAATCGTTCTGACAATTTCATCGACATCTTTGCTGTCCACACAGATAGGAAAAGCATCCACACCCGCAAATTCTTTAAAAAGAGCACATTTTCCTTCCATTACAGGCATTGCGGCAACCGGACCGATATCTCCTAGTCCTAAAACCGCAGTTCCGTCTGTAATTACTGCAACCAAGTTTCCTCTTCTTGTCAACTCATATGATAGCTGAGGATCTTTCTCGATTTCCAAACAGGGCTGAGCAACACCGGGAGTATAGGCAACAGATAAGTCTTCTTTATTTTTAATCTCTGCTCGGGAAATAATCTCTATTTTCCCTTTCCATTGTTTATGCATTTCAACTGATTTTTGCTTGATATCCATTCTTTCCTCCCAAATAGGTCATAGCATTAAACATTACTTAATTTTTATTTTATTGTGTAAAGCAAACATTGCATCGATTGATTCCTGAGGAGTAAAACATCTTCCAACAGGGCTTGGTCTTGAGGCATACATCCCGTGAAAATCAGATCCCCCGGTGGTAAGAAGACCATATTTATTGGCTATTTCCAACAACATCCCATCTTCACCCGGTTTATTTTTGGAATGCCATACTTCGATTCCATCAATAAGCTTATTTTCACACATTTCTTCTAACAAGTCGTAACTGTCATAAACACCCGGATGAGCAAAAACTGCAATTCCTCCCGATGAATGGATAAGATCCACCACTTCAAAAACATCAGGGCATTCACAGCCAACGAAGCAACTTCCTTCTACGGGGTCAAAAAGCTGGTTGTAAAGGTTCCCATATATTCTTGTGGTGAAACCTGCATCCATCAAGGCATGCATAATATGCTGTTTGTACACACTTTTCGAACTTGCTGAATATTTGGTTATACATTCCGGCGTAATCGGAAAAATACGCATCACTTGCTTTGCCATCTCATTTGCGGCTTTTTTTCGGTTTTCACAAATCCGCAGGCACATTCCCTCAAGCCGATCAGGCTTGATTGGAAGATAACAAAGAATATGTACTTGCTTGTTACGCTCAAAATCGTAAGCTGACATTTCAACGCCTGGAACAATCTGTATCCCGTACCGTTCCCCTAATATCTTTGCTCTGGAAAAGGACGCAAGTGTGTCATGGTCGGTCAAAGAGATAAAATCGAGGTTTGTACGTTTGGCATATGCGATTACATCCTCAATGCCCTGTGACCCATCAGAAAGTCGTGTGTGACAGTGTAGATCGCCTTTCATACTGCTCATTCCCCTTTATGACAAACACGCTTATAAGGATATAACCGTGTTAAAAGATACAATATCGTTAAAAAGGTTATATAATTGGATAGAAAAGTATGTTGATAGATATGTATAACATAATAATTATACCTTATTTAAGGCACGTAATGCAAGCAAATATTTCATAAATATCCTGCTCGTCTTCTGCTTATTTTGCTGATTGTTCGTAAAAAACAAAAAAGCGGCAATTTTTTCGCCGCTTTTTTGATCTGTTTTGGAGCGGGTTACGAGGCTCGAACTCGCTACCTCCACCTTGGCAAGGTGGCGCTCTACCAAATGAGCTAAACCCGCATATAAAATACTGACATCAATTATATCAGTATTTTATCTATTTGTCAATATTATTTTATGGTTCTATTCTTTTTGATCTTTTCATTTTTAATTTCAACAGCTACTTCCTGCGTGCCGATGTCCTTAAAAATCGCTTCATCCGGGCTTTCGTCCAAATCTGGCTGATTTTCATTCTGCTTTTTATAAAAAGGTTCAACAACATATTTTAAAATGTGTCTGTAGGAGTTAAAGCATATAATCAAACCTATCATGGAAATACCAATCCCAAGGATAATTGGAAAAGCAAACATATAGAACAAGTACAAAGGCGCCGCAATAAGTGCAATAAATAAAGTGGTCAACAAATTGGTTTTTAAGCAGGCAATGGATAATATCAACGAATTTTTGATAATTTGTTTGAGTTTAAGGTCAAGCGAAACAATCATCAAGTAAGAATAATAATTCATAAACAATGCCGCAATTGCAACAAAGATGCAAAGCCCGAGCGGGATATAGAAAAAGTTGGAGCGGGATTGGTTAAGCCAATCATAATAGAAAGGAATCGCCACTGAAAGGATAATGACAATCAAAACATTGATGACGGTCATTCCGACGGACTGCTTCCAGTTTCTTTTAAAAGCGCCAATAAAATCTCCCCACAAAAAAGCATGTTTTTCTTCGGAAAAGTTCCTCAATACATACACGAATCCGGCTGTTGCGGGTCCAATTGTAACGATTGGAATACAAAAAGCAATGTAAAGAAGATTTAAAAGAATCAGCTTCCAAAACTTTCTGAAAAATATATCAAAGAACAAAAAGAATCTTTTTTTAGTGGGTCCGTTTTTATCGATACCCGGTCCTGCTTTTGAAAAATTCGTTATTTGAAAAATATTAGCCATTTTTAACCTCCATATGCAGTTCAAGCCTGCAAAAACATCCTATTCATCTATTATGAATAAAAATAAGCATATTGTCAATGGATGAACACATACATTTTAATCCTATGTAACTTTATAAAACAAAGAACCTTGCGAATAAAAAAGAAAAGGAGCTGTCTATGATTGCGGATGCTATGATAAACACGAGAATTACAAGGTATTTAGCGCAATATAGCTTTATGGACTTTAGGCTGATTTCTCCCTCTATCTTCTTGATAACACTGCTTAGGAACAGGTTGGATAAACGGATGCTTTCTTTGGATGCCAAAACTATTGCCAATGCGGAGATACAGGCATGAGGCAGAATCATTACGCCGCAAAAACCCACTCCTTTTAGGCCGTAATAGGTATACATATAGCCCATAGACAATCCAACACCAAGTCCATAAAAACAAGGAGAAAAAAATATAAACGGTTGCGAGATAGCGCTGAATCCCATTAAGAACAAAATAAAGATAAAAATAAAATTGGATGAAAAAGAGCCAACCAAAGTTGAGAGCAGTGTTTGTCCCGATCGTTTTGAAACAAATCCGTCGGTCATGAACGACAATGTCCCTATCAGATTCTGGCTTCCATTTCTAATAACGATTGCACCATAAACCATTCCGATGAAGAACATTACGATTAAAACCAAAAACAGTCTGTTTTTCTTTAAATATTGAGATGGGTCCGCCTTATATACTTCCGCATATACATTGCTTGTCCTTAACATTGTTGAACCTCCTTTGCAGGTTTGATTTAATGCGTTTCGTAACATTAAAATATATGCAAAAGAGGTTTATTTTATGCTATTTTGATAATTCGTATGCGCGGTTGGTGCATTGCTTACACGCATCATTGATAATACCTAATAAATCATGCTGATAAAATGAATCTAACCCTTTTAAGGTGGTTCCGCCCGGGGAGCTGACCATTTTAATCAGCTCTTCCAAATCATATCCTGATTCGGTCATCATTTTGGCACTTCCTTCAAGCGTCTTGCAAAAAAGCTTTAAGGCAACATCAACATCTATATCAACGCTTTTTGCATACTGGACGAATCCTTTGGCAAAAAGATAAACAAAAGCAGGAGAGCTCCCGTTAATCGCGATAATCTCTTTCATCTTGTCGCGGCTTACTTCCTCAGATATCCCGCTTGCGTCAAAAATTCCTTTTACAAATTCAAATTCTGCTAAACTTGTCGACGCCACTTTGCTCAAAGCAGTCGCACCGCATCCCAAAAGAAGAGGGGTGTTCGGCATTACTAAAACCACTTTACAGTCATAGCCGAGCTTTTCTTTGATATACTCTGCGGTTATTCCTGCGGCAATCGAAATCACAACAGCTTTTTTATTAACGCTGTTTTTTATGGTTTCCAGCACTTCATCAAAATTTTGCGGTTTAATTGCCAACAAAATATAATCACAACACGAAGTAATATCATTAATATCATTTTGAGAAGTTACGCAAGAATATTTTTGCTCCAAAAATTTTGCTTTTTCCTCTGCAACATCAAAAACAACAACATCCGCGCGATCCGATAATTCCGAATTAGCAATCCCGCCAATAATGGCGGTCGCCATATTTCCTGCCCCGATAAATCCGATTTTTGTTTTGCTCATTCTTTTCACCTCAATTATTATTTATTAGCCAATGGAAAGTTATTGGCATTACAGCCGCCGCTGCAATAAAACTTTGCCCAGCAATCCTTGCATTTTTCTTTTTCATAAACATGTGCTTTTGAAAAACGGTCTTTTTTTGCAAAGTCCAGTTTGCCTTCATATACGGTTCCCATTTTCCATTCTTCCATCCCCACAAACTGATGACATGGGTAGATGTCTCCGTCAGGGGTTACTGCAACATACTCGTTGCCGCATCCGCATCCGCGTAACCGTTTGATAGCACAAGGGCCTTGATCCAGATCCAGCATAAAGTGAAAAAAGTTAAAACCTTTCCCCTGCTGTTTGCTTTCAATAATTTGTTGTGCAAGATTTTCGTATTCATCAAATATTCGAGGCAAATCATTTTTTGAAATTGCAAATCCTTTCGAGGGATCCCCTACGACTGGTTCTACTGACAGCTGATCAAAACCAAGCTCATTTAAATGCTGTACGTCTTTAGAAAAATCAAGATTATGTTTGGTGAAGGTTCCGCGGACATAATAGTTATCATGTCCCCTTTTGTCAACCAACTGTTTGTATTTCAGAACGATCGTATCATAACAGCCTGTCCCGTCAACTCTTTTACGAAGTTTATCGTTTATTTCTTTTCTTCCGTCTAATGATAAAACTACATTGGACATTTGTTTATTGATATAGTCCATTTTATCTTCGGTCAGTAACAATCCGTTGGTCGTAATCGTAAACCTGAAATTTTTGTTATATTCTTTTTCTTTGCTTCTCGCATACTCTACGATTTGTTTTACGACATCGAAATTCATAAGAGGCTCTCCGCCAAAGAAGTCCATTTCAAGATTTTTTCTTCCCTTTGAGTGTTCAAGTAAAAAATCTACCGCCGCTTTCCCGGTTTCAAAGTCCATTAATCTTCTTCCCTGGCCAAAGTCACCTGTGGAAGCGAAACAATACTCACAGCGCAAGTTGCAATCATGCGCAATGTTTAGACACATTGCTTTTACCGGGCTCGCAACCATTTGGTTCGCAAATTGCTCATAGTCGTCTTTTGAAAAAAGCAAGTCCTGTTCAAATAATTCATAAAGTTCACTGTATGCTTCAATAATTTGCTGATTCGAATACCTGTTACCTAAAGCATCTAAAATGCGCTGTGAGCATATAGAAGACATGGGAGGAGAAACCAGTCCTAAAACCTCATAGGTAATATCATCTATAATATGTATTCCTCCGCTGTGAACGTCCAAAACAATGTTATATCCGTTCAAACTGTACCTGTGTATCATAAAATCCGCCATTCTGCCAACTATTAAGGCTTTTTCTCATAAAATATCTATACAGATTAAATGCCGCCATAAAGGCGGCATACTTAAACTATTTTTCGCATTTTTGGTTCGCAACTGTGCAAGAAGTCTTACAAGCACTTTGACAGCTTGCCTGACATTCCCCGCATCCGCCTTTAGCGGCAGTTTTTTTAAGGTTGGCCTTATTCAATGTTTTGATGTGTTTCATGTTTAACAGTCTCCTTAAAAGGTAATTCTTTATAAAATATTCATTTTTTTCTTCGTTTTTGCCTGCTGTTGACGCCCATAATCCCGCCAATTGAAGCGGAAACGATGACAACAACAAACTTAGTCAAAGCTAAAATCCCAATGGATTCTTTGAGCACCATGGTAGCTGAAAGAAGAATGACCACCGAGATGATAACGCCTGTAACAGCACCTATAAAAAGTCCCCGATTTTTGGCAAGCTTTGCTGATGTAAATCCTGAAACAAACCCGCCAAGACCTGCTGCAACAACAGCCATTGTTGATATGAGAGACTGTGGGATGTCTTTATAAGCCATGATAAAAGCAAAAACAACTAAAGACAATATCGTAACAATAAAACCCGCGATTAACCCAAAAGCGATTGGTTTAAGATATCTATTGGTTTTGACCGTATTTGTCGAAACATTAGCCATAAGAATTCCCCCTAAAAATGTTTGTTAATACAAAATATTCATCGGGAGCAATAAATATAACCTTTATCCCCAATAACCTTTGTTAATCGCAATTGTTACAACAAAAATTATACATTATCGTGAATAGTTTCGTTAGTTTGAATTGCCCAACGTTTGATTCTTATTTTGCTTCTGTCGCTTCCTGTTTCAATGACAACATTATCTTCTTTTATGTTCACAACCCGACCGACAATTCCTCCGGCTGTAACGATTTCGTCACCAACTTGAACATCGTTTCTCATTTGCTGCGTTTGCTTTTCTTTCTTTTTTTGCGGACGAATAAGCAAGAAATAAAAAACAACAAAGATTAATACCATAGGAACAAGAGTAACAAGTGTTGCCATGAGATCCTGACTGCCGCCAGTTGCAGCTGCTAATAAAATAGGATTCAATAGTAACATCCTTTCTTTTAATAAATATATGAAACATATTATACATGGAAAACTAAAATGTTTCAATACAAATTTGTAAATTTATTTCGATAAAATATATTTATCAATCGATTCTGCGGCTATTTTTCCGGCACCCATTGCCAAAATCACTGTAGCAGCTCCGGTCACGGCGTCTCCGCCAGCAAAAACACCTTCTCGTGTGGTCGTCATACTTTCATCCGCTACTAAGCATCCTCGCCTGTTTGCTTCCAACCCGTTTGTTGTTGTGCGGATAAGCGGGTTTGGGGAGGTTCCAATCGACATAATAACGCAATCAACGTCAATCACAAAATTGGAGTCAGACTTTGTCTTGGGGGTTCTTCTACCGGATGTATCGGGATCGCCAAGAATCATTTCGACGCATTCAATGCCTTTAACGTTTCCTTCATCATCGCCCAAAATGCGAACAGGGTTGGTTAAAAACTTAAATTCGATGCCTTCTTCTTTGGCATGATGTATTTCTTCTCTTCTTGCAGGGATTTCATCCTCGCTTCGCCTATAAATAACATACACATCTTTTGCGCCAAGCCTCTTTGCGCTTCTTGCCGCATCCATAGCCACGTTTCCACCGCCAACGACTGCAACCGAATTGCTTTTTTTGATAGGCGTATCATAATCGTCTTTATAGGCTTTCATTAAATTGATACGAGTCAGGAATTCGTTTGCAGAATAGACTCCCACCAATCCTTCGCCTTCAATCCCCATAAAGACCGGAAGTCCGGCTCCCGAACCAATAAAAACCGCTTCAAATCCCATTTCAAAAAGCTCATCGATGGATAAAATTTTTCCTATTACCATATTGGTGAGAATTTTAACACCAAGTTGCTTTAGCTTTTCGATCTCTTTAGCGACGATGCTTTTTGGAAGCCTGAACTCAGGAATTCCGTAAATCAAAACCCCCCCTGCATTATGGAAGGCTTCGAAAACGGTGACTTCGTACCCTCTTTGAGCCAAATCTCCTGCACAGGAAAGTCCTGCAGGTCCTGCTCCGATTATTGCAACTTTATGACCGTTGAAAGGAGGCTTTTGCACATTATTCTTTCCGTTTTTAATATACCAATCCGCCACGAAGCGCTCGAGCCGCCCAATTCCAACAGGTTCACCTTTTATACCACGGACACATTTTGCTTCACACTGCGACTCCTGCGGACAGACACGCCCGCAAACTGCCGGCAAAGCATTTGTGGACGTAATTACTTCATAAGCTTTTTCAAAGTCACCTTCGGCCACCAAAGAGATAAAATCGGGAATTTTTACTTTTACCGGACAGCCCGAAACACAGGGTCTGTGTTTGCATTGCAAACATCTAGTCGCTTCCTCTTTTGCCATTTCTTCGGTATATCCCAAGGTCACTTCTTCAAAATTGGCATTTCTGATATTAGGTTGCTGTTCCGGCATCGGAACTTTATTTAAAGACATATTAGGCATTTTGTTTCCCCTCAATTTTGGATTAAGCTTCTCTTACTCCGTTAATGAGCCTGCATGAATGAGCTGAATCGAAACTTTCTTGTTTTTTATAAATCCCATTTCTTTTGATAAGTTCATCAAAATCCACAAGATGACCATCAAAATCAGGTCCGTCAACGCAGGCAAACTGAATCTTTCCGTCCACAGTAACACGGCATCCGCCACACATTCCTGTTCCGTCGATCATAATCGGGTTTAATGAGACTATTGTTTTTATGTGATAAGGTCTTGTTACCTCGCAAATAAACTTCATCATAGGAATGGGTCCGATCGCAACAACAACATCATATTGCTTACCGCTGTCAATAAGTTCCTGCAGTGCGTTGGTCACAAATCCCTGCTTTCCATAAGAGCCATCATCTGTTGTGATGATTAAATTATCTGAGACCGCTTTCATTTCTTGTTCCAATATAACAATGTCTTTGTTGCGAAAGCCGGCAATCATGTCAACTTTTGTTCCCAAAGAATGAAGCAGCTTGGCTTGCGGATAAGCAATAGCGCATCCAACACCTCCTCCGATTACAGCGGCGGACTGAATGTTATCAAAATGAGATGCAACCCCAAGAGGACCGACAAAGTCAAGAATGCCATCTCCCTCATCAAGCGTTCCCAACATTTTTGTTGCTTTCCCTATCATTTGAAATATGATGGTAACG
>JARBTU010000117.1 GCA_029240015.1 Oscillospiraceae bacterium
AGGGGTAGGCATCTGCGAAGAGAGTTCAGGCCGCAAGCTGCGGGGCAAGCTAGCTGCGGCAAGAGTTTATGCCAAGGAGCTTAGTGTAAGTGAAATACAATCTCGTTATCGTGCAGACAAGGGAGAAAATATAGATGCTATTGCTCCCGGCAATCCAAATGTGTTGGCATGGTATGATTTTCACGACGCATACACAGCACCAAGAGTCACAGGCATTACATTAAACAAAACTTCCTCCAGCATTAAAGCAGGTTCAACACTATCATTAATCGCCACAGTCGCTCCAATTAATGCTGAAAATAAGAATATTACTTGGAAATCAAATAACCCATCTGTTGCGACAGTCGATCAAAAAGGGAATGTGAAGGCAATAAAAGCAGGAAAAGCAACGATAACTGCCACTACGGTCGACGGTGCCAAAACTGCAACTTGTATTGTTACTGTCACTGATCTTAAAAACGAATGGATAAAACAAAGTGGAAAATGGTACTATTACGCTAGCGACGTACTGCAAAAGAACAAGTGGATAAAATCCAGTAATAAATGGTATTATGTTGATTCATCGGGAGTGATGGCTACAGGTTGGAAGAAGATAAGTGGGAAATGGTACTATTTGAATAGCGACGGTTCTATGATAACAGGCTGGAAAAAGCTAAGCGGCAAATGGTACTATTTGAATAGCGACGGTTCTATGATAACAGGCTGGAAAAAGCTAAGCGGCAAATGGTACTATTTTGATGGAAGCGGAAAGATGTTTGCAAGCACAACCAAGAAGATTGGAGGCAAAACTTATAAATTTTCCAATAGTGGAATCTGCTTAAATCCATAGCACTTATAATAAACAAAGGCAACAGTCCGCTCGGACTGTTGCCTTTGTTTTAGAGAAATTGAAATTATATTTTGAAAGAGATAAACAACAAATGATATGGATCATGGCAATAGGTCAATATAAAATCACTTCTAATTTACTCACTCACTAAAGCGTATGCAGATATTTTACGAATGCGATAAGTGATCAGCATAGAAGTAACATATGAAACAATTACAATGGCAATCCCAAATAAGGCAATCCAGGCAGGAGCTACAATATCCCGCTGTGCATCTGACATAATTGCGTTCGTCTGCGTTATTCCAATAACACTCCCCGTGAATACCCCTATGATTATAGGCGCCAAAAATCCCAGAGATAATTGGTTCATAAGCTGAAAAGTCGTAAAACCAATTGCTTTTTGAACACCCAGTTCACGTTTTCTGCGGATAACCGATGAACTGATAACAAAATACAGTACAAGAATAACGACCAATATCATCACAACCAGCATTGCAACCCCTACCTTTGAAACAATGGAGGTATAGATTCCCATACCTAGTTCTATATCTCTATCCATATCTATCGCTACTAGGATGTAATCTCCGTAGGTATTTTTGAGTTTCTTTACAAATTCGTCGGCTTTTGTATCTTTATCCAAATATATCTGCAGATTTTGCTGTTTAAAATTCGGATTAATCTTCACAATGCCGTCACGGGTTACAGATGCGTTCATTCCACCCATACTCGCTCCCTGAGTTAAACCTGTGACAATATATTCAGCCTGTTTCCCTTCAAATTTCAGCGCAACATTATCACCAATGTTTTTTTGCAGCATATTTGCTAAAATTCCGGCAAGTACCACCTCATTGCTGTGGATCGGATACCTTCCCTCATAGATGGTATTGGTTTCTTTTTTAGTATAATCATCCATAACATAAACACTAACGTCATTATTCTCTATTTTTATCATTGTTTCATCAATAAACTGAACTTTTCTTACATTACTCAAATTATTAATTTTTTCCACAAGCTTTACATTATCGGCTTTAGGGTTTAAAACGGCTACCGCATTTGAAAGCTCAACTCCGGGAGTCTCTGCAAATGTCCTGGTGTCAATTGTTGTATTATAAAACATCACAACAGCAAACGTACTGGCAAAGGATACCGCAACCAGTATAATACCTATCATTAAACTCTGCTTCATATTTTGCAACATGGATTTAAACGCAAGAACAAGCGGCAAGCTTCCCCTCGATGTGTGTAACGGCAAATGATTCTTACGGAAAGTATGCGTTGTTATTCCGCCTCTAAGTGCCACAATCGGATTAAGCTTATGGATACGTCCGGCACTGATAAAAGAAACGATTATTATGATAAATAAAATTGAAAACAAAGCAATACTGCTGATTGCACCATCAAAACCTTGTGTCCACATGAGCCCTGATTGATGGGCGAAGACATCGGAAAGCACAGGTGTTGTCAAATACGATAATGATATTCCCACTATACTGCCCACTAAGGCGATAATAGAAAACTGTATAACAATAGACAATACAATTTGTCTGCTGGTATACCCTATCGCCTTTAATGACCCTATTTTTGTCATATCATCTTCAATGCTGTTGCCGATTCTGAACCTGACAACAATCAGGCATACGATTGCAATAATAACAGCGAAAGCCACCATCATGACTGCTATGATATCCGCCATCATAGTACGAGACATTTTCACAAGCGGTTGCTGTCTACTGATAATATTTTTTGAAGACACCGTATTATCTGTTTTTATCATTTCACTGATCTCTGTTTCAATGTTCTTATCTTTTTTGTTAAGATTCGCGAAAATAACTGCTGCATTATATTTGTCACCTAATAACTGTGTAACCCGTTCATACGTTTCATGGGGCAAATATGCTCCCAGAACCCCTGTATCAAATGAACTGAAAAACACATCTTCTGTAAACCCTTTAATCGTAAAGGTAAGAACTGTATTGTCCTTGAATGTCATTTTAAACGTATCATTGAGTTTATAACCACCGTCGACCCTCATCACATAAGGTAAATATATTGACATCGCGTCAGTAGAAAGATTCCCCTCCATCAACTTCCATTTAGAAAGATTCCGCTTTGAATCTGCATCGTTTAAGAGAAACGAGACTTCGCGTGCATCGTCATTATAAGGAACGGATGCCTTTGTCCATAATGAATCTTCTTTTTGCATTTTTAACACGTTTTCATGGTTTTTTAAATAGTTATCCATTTCTTGGCTATATGAATGGCTCGATACGATATAGTATACATCAGAAGCATTGAGTTCTTGAGTTATCTTTCCAAAAAAACTGCCAAAGTTTATTGAAACCAGTAATCCAGCACTTAGCAGCAACGCTGCAATAAGAAACATTATTAACAGCGAAACGGTATGCCCTTTAGTTTTTCGTATATTTGCAAAGCTGAGTATAAACAACTTCTTCAAATTTACCACCCCATTTCGGTAAGGAATGCTTGAAGCCTATCGTGTCTCTCCTTATCACCGCTTACATACTTTCCTAAATCACAAAAGCCATGGATTACCCCGTCTCGCATATATAAAATGCGGTTTCCCCGTCTTGCGGATTTTAAATCATGGGTAACCATAATGACACTTTGCCCTTCGTTATTCACTTTAGTCAATACATCAAGTGCTGCTTTCCCTGCTGCCGAGTTAAGAGATCCTGTAGGCTCATCGGCAAAAACAACTTTTGGCTGATTGATTAATGCGCGCACGATTGCAGCCCGCTGAGCCTCACCGCCCGATAATTGGGTCGGGAATTTCCGCCATATCGTTTCGGTTAAGCCAACCTGTGCAAGCAGTTCTTTTGCTTTTGACATTATCGCTTTTCTATTGTTGCTGATAAGCAGTCCTCCGATAATAATATTATCAAGGATACTCATGTTATCAAGCAAAAACATTTGCTGAAACACAAATCCGCAATTTAATCTGCGGAAGACTGCCAACTTATCATTGGAAAGTTTCGCAATTTCCTGATCAAAAAATTGAATCGAACCCAGAGTCGGTTTATCCATGCCCGATAGAGCGTAAAGAAGCGTGGATTTTCCTGCCCCGGATGAGCCCATTATGACTGTGAAATCCCCTTCAAATATCTTAATATCCAGATTTTTAAGGACGTGCTGCTGCAAGCCTCCGCTAGAAAAAGTCTTGCAAAGTTTGTCGGTTGATATAATTACGTTGCTCATTGATGCGCCTCCTAAAAAATAAGACTGCTAAAAACTTACTGAATATAAATCAGGTAAAGTTTTATTTACAGCCTTATTATAGCTTATAAATCCTTAACGGGTCTTTAATCAATCCTTAACCAATCCTTAAATCTTTTTATGCAATGAGTATTTTTAAAACTACAATAAAACCACTCTTGACATTTTTACATTCAATGTCTCCAGACATTTTGTTCATCAGATACTTGGAAATGTATAAACCAAGCCCTGTACCGCTTTTTCCTGCTGAATTTTTGGCCCGATAAAATTTGTTAAATAAAAGAGCAACTTCGTCTGAAGAAACCCCCGAGCCGTAATCTTTAAACTCTATTTGGAGATACTGCCCTTTTATATCTGCCATAACGCCTATAGGTGTGTCCGCATATTTATAAGAATTACTTATTATATTGTCAACAACCTGCAAAAGTCTCAGCTTATCTGTCAAAACGATGCACTCGGGAATATGCGATATTGCAGCTCTGTTATCGTAGTCCGCGTTTCTTATCAAATCATAGAGTATCCCGCTGGGTTGTTCTGTCACAGTGACGTTCAGTTCTTGCAGTTCTTCTAATGTGGCGTTGAACATGTTGGTTATGAGCGTATTTATCTGGTCGGCTTTTGAATTAATAACTTCCAGTTGTCTTTTGCTCTCCTCATTATCAGATTTCAGAATCATCACCTCAGAGACAGCCTTTATCGAAGCGACAGGTGTCTTAATATCATGGCTGAGAGAAGCCACCAGTTCCTTCTTACTCTGATTGGCAATTCTTTCGCCTTCACGTGCTTTGGACAATTCTTCTCTCATTAAATCAAAGCTTTCTGTAAATGCGCCAAACATATTGCCTCTATCCATTTGGAGTGGCACGTCCAGATTCCCTTCTGCCACATGGCGGGCAAAGGCTCGCAGTTTACGAAACGGACGAAAAATCAATTTATCCAGATAAGCCGCATAAACAACACAGAACAATATGATAAAAATTGTTGTAGCCGCAGAAAAAACAAGCAGATTATTTTTGTATTTCTCCCACAGTTCATTGGTGTTGTTATAAATAATTAATTTTCCTGTAACCTTGTCATTAAGCTTAATATCCACAATGGTATCGCGATTGCTGATTGCAGCGTTTATATCTTCATTCAACCCGCTTTTTGTTGCCCCAACCAAACTACCGCTGTTATCAATTACAACATAATCCAATCCATACTGGGGGCATGGCAAATTGGATTTGTCCAAATTCCCCCACTGTTCAGCAAGCGATTGTGCAATATCATTAACGGCAACAGTGTCAATGCTAACCTTATATGTGTAACGAAAGATATAAAAAATCACACTAATGCCAACCAATAAAATGATAATGGCTAAGATGGTCACTCTTTTAATGTTCATGACAAACCTCTAATCCGTTTCAAATACATATCCCGTTCCCCATACAGTTTTAATATAATATGGTTCATTGGGGTTATCCTCAATTTTTTCACGCAGTCTTCGAATGTGAACATTCAGTGTTCCATCGCCTGTAATGGTATCTCTCCAAACATTTTGAAACAATTCTTCCTTTGAAACCGTACGGTTTTTGCTTTGAATTAAATAGGCAAGCAATTTATACTCCATGGACTTTAATTTGACTTCACCGTCACTATCCAAAAGTTTTTCCATGACAAAATCAATTTTAAAGTTTCCAAAGCTTAAAATATCAATGTGACCTCTGTATCTTTTTAACACAGTTTTCACTTTAGCCAAAAGAATGTTAAGCGAATACGGCTTTTGAATATAGTCGTCTCCTCCTATATTCAATGCAAGCAGAACATCATCATCACTTGTTCTTGCGCTTATAAACAAAATAGGTATGCTTGTAGCATTTCTCAGCTTTTTGCATATTTCAAATCCCGATGATTTTCCTAAATTAATATCCAACAAGATTAAATCAGCTTTATTTTGGGCTAAAAAATCAAAACAATCTTTTTCATCTGCTGCCCAAAAAGTTTTTACTCCAAACATATTAAAATATTCGCAGGTGCTTTGTGATAACGCTTCTTCATCATCAACGATTAAGCAGTCGTATTTCGGCATTTTCTTTTCCCTCCAAAGTCGAACTGTAATAATATGAAAATCATTATAACACATTTTACATATTATTTCCTTACGGAATTTAGAGCCTCTTTCTCCGTTTAAAACAAAATACAACCGTTATATAACGGTTGTATTTTGTTTTATTATTATAGTATCATATAATTTCTGATTGTCTCACACGTTTAACTACTTCTTATCGGTTATCCCACCATTTCTTACCGATAATCCGCATCCTGTAGCAGTTCATAACGTTGACTTTCAAGCGATTCATCAGCTTGTGATTGGCTGTTCCGCCTGCGATGCTTCCAACAACCGGCAAAAGCTGTAACATTTTCGCGATATCCAAATAATCCCGATACTCCATCTGGAACTTCTCCCAGTCTACCGGCGGGTGATAAGACTTATCCCAGTCTTCCAGCATGCGGAACACGTCAAGGCGATGTTCCCTGCTGGAAAAGGCAAGCTGGAAAATATAAAGCAGAAACAATCGCTCGTTTTGATCGTCAGTGTCGTAACCGTATAGTTTTGCGCTATCGAACAGGAACTTTATTTTAACGCTCATCAGCGCCGGAAGGTCGGCAAGTCCCAGCAGAACACCGCCTGCTCCGAATCCGATTCCTTGCGTAACAGCCGTTTTCATATAAATTTGAAACCGCTCCTGCACCAAAAAGTCCCGCTCCGCAAGTGAAAGTCCGGAGGTGTCTTCTTTAATTGTCAGTAATTCTGAACCAAACAGAATTGTTTTTGTCATTTTTTCGACTGTTGTAGTCATGGTGTCCTGCATTTTCTGAGGTACAAGCTTTTGGGTTTTATTTTGAATGCTTTTTGAAGCGCGTTCAAATATTCCAGCGCTTTTAAAGATATCTTCGTGCCAGCGATTTAATTCTTTGTCAACATGCTTTTGGTATAGATTCA
>JARBTU010000118.1 GCA_029240015.1 Oscillospiraceae bacterium
GGAAAGGTTGCCGTTGTAGAAGGGGTAGACAAACTTTTTGGAGCCAGTGTGGAAGCAACTGACTTGAGGGGTGGAGCGGCTCTCATTATTGCGGGACTTGCCGCAGAGGGAAAAACAATTCTATCCAATGTGAGGCATATTGACAGAGGGTACGAAAATATTGAAACAAGTCTTAACAGTTTGGGAGCAATGATATCAAGGGAGTAAATGCATGAAGGACGTAAAAGTAAACAAACGTCAAGTGAATACAAGAGAGCAAGCAAGAAAAACAAACGGACAGCGGCATAGACGAAGAAGAAAACGAAGCTATATGTTATATTACATATTGCTTATGTTTTTTGTTGTCATTGCGTTTGTGACGTTGTCTGTTACGGTTTTTTTTAACATAGACCATTTCTCGGTCAAGGGAGTGTCTGCAATCAGTACAGAGACAATACTGGATGTAAGCGGTGTGAAAAAAGGGGACAACCTCCTAAGACTCAGCATGAAAGAAATACAAAAGAAAATCCTTGAGAAAACGATTCAGGCGGACAAGGTCTCTGTGAGAAGAAAGCTTCCAAGCACACTCGAAATCACAGTCACCGAAGCAAAACCTTTTGCAAACATCAAACAGGGAGAAACCTATTCGATTTTAAGCCAGGGAGGGAGGATCATCAAGTCTGGACTTTCAGAGAAGAACAAAGATGTCCTGACAATTATAGGAGCTGATTTTCCAAATGCTAAGGTTGGTGATTTTATTGATATGGCAAAAGATGAAAAGCTCCAAACATTAGAAAAAATAAATACGGCACTTAAAGAAAATAAAATTGAGGGTATTAAGGGGATAGATGTAACAAACATTGTGGATATTTCACTTAATTATCGGGATAGAGTCACGATTCAAATAGGAAGTATCTCAGAAATATCGTACAAGCTTTTATTCGCAAAAGAAGTGTTGGAAAACAGGGAAAATAATTCCGTCAAGGGAATCCTGGATGCCAGAAATCCCGGAAAGGTTTACTTCAACCCGTCTTCAGACTGATTGAATGACAATACGGCAGACAAGATGTTAGACAGGCTGATCCTCTTTTGGCAATATTTATTGTAAACCATATGGAATAATTAAAAAAATTAGCACAAATAAGCAGATTTATATTGAAATTTAGTTCCAAATCTGATAAATTATAATTAATAGTATTTTGATTGAAGAATAATTGTGCTTATTTTATAGATGAAAATGATATAACTCATATTAGGAGGAAAAATTCGTGAATTTTATGTTGGATAATGATTTCGAAAAAACGGTAAACATTAAAGTGGCAGGGGTTGGCGGCGGCGGTGGAAACGCTGTTAACCGTATGATAACTTCTGGTATGAAAAGTGTTGAATTTATTTCCATAAATACAGATCAACAAGCATTATATCATTCAAAAGCAACGCATAAAATGCAGATTGGTGAAAAGCTGACAAAAGGAAGAGGCGCAGGCGGAGAACCTGAAAAAGGTCAACGTGCTGCTGAAGAAAGCAGAGAAGAAATTGCGGCAACGTTAAAAGGAACACAGATGATTTTTATTACCGCCGGAATGGGAGGCGGCACTGGAACAGGTGCAGCACCTGTTGTTGCGGAAGTTGCCCGCGAACTTGGCATCTTGACGGTTGGGATTGTCACAAAACCATTTGAATTTGAAGGCAAAAGAAGAATGGCACAGGCAGAGCAAGGAATCGCTGAGTTAAGAAATCAGGTTGATTCTCTTGTTGTGATTCCGAATGAAAGACTCAAGCTGATTTCAGAACAAAAAATTACATTGGCGAATGCGTTTGAAGCAGCAGATAACGTTTTAAGACAAGGTGTACAAAGTATTTCGGATCTTATTAATGTTCCTGGGCTTGTTAATCTGGACTTTGCAGACGTTACAACGGTGATGAAAGATGCCGGATTTGCTCATATGGGTGTTGGAAGCGCACAAGGAAAAGATAAAGCTGAGATTGCGGCTTCCATGGCGATATCCAGTCCTCTTTTAGAAACGTCAATCAACGGGGCAAAAGGTGTTATTATCAACATTACTTCTTCCGCAGATGTGGGATTGGATGAAGTTGACATTGCATCATCCATGATTACAAAAGCGGCTCATCCTGATGCGAACATCATTTGGGGTGCGGCATTTGATGAGAATTTGGAAGATGAAATGAAGATTACCGTTATTGCAACAGGATTTGATAATGAATTTAAAGATTTGTCTATTAATATATCTAAAACCGAAGAAGATAAAAATCCGGATAATTTTGATTCTGATCTTGACTTCGGCGGAATCATGGATATTTTTAAAAGCAGAAAATAGTTTCACTTACATATAAAAAAGAGCGGTACAATTGTACCGCTCTTTTTTATATGTAAGTATTAAAAATATTTTCAAAAAAGCTTGATATTCATCAAATAAACTAAAATTTGATGATGTAGGCTTAAAAACACTTGAAATCTTTTGTTTTTGTGATATAATGAACATTAGCGCCAATTATTGACGTTTTATGTGACGTGTGGGCGTTTTATGCTGTTTTAATGTTTTGTAGTGGAGGTGGCAACAGTGAGTCCTGACCCTTATGGGCAAAGTATGGGGAAAAATAAAAAACTTTTTAAAGAACAAGTATTTTTGCGGGCTTATCGGTTTGTTGCTGCATTACAGACCCTTTTTTAAAGTCCGTGCGGATGCTTGTTGAGTTGACAAAACTTAATAAGTGAAATGAGGGATTGTGTTATGCTAAACTTCTATAAGACTATTGATAATAAAGTATTTAGAATGGACGAGTTTTGCGAAGGCTGTTGGGTGAGTGCTGTAAGTCCGACCGAAAGTGAAGTATACTATTTAATTAACGAACTAAAGCTGGATCAGGGATTTGTCAGAGCGGCACTTGACGAAGAAGAGTCATCGCGTATTGAAAACGAAGAAAATCAGACGCTGATTATTATCGACGCACCTATTGCTGAAAAAGATACTAGTAATACGATTTTATATACAACGATGCCTATTGGTATTATTATTACAGAAACGAACATTGTTACGGTGAGTTTGAAAGAAAACACGGTAATTACAGAGCTTGTGGATGGCATTGTTAGAAACGTCCAAACTCATCTAAAGACGAGATTGCTGCTGATGCTCCTGTTAAGGGTTGCGGCACGCTATCTTCAATATCTGAAACAGATCGATAAAATTTCCGACATGATGGAGCGGCAGCTCCATAAATCCATGAAGAATCAGGAGCTGATTCAACTCTTAGGACTTGAAAAGTCATTGGTTTATTTTTCAACATCGCTTAAATCCAACGAAGTAACACTTGAAAAAATTCTTCGCGGAAGAATCATCAAGCTTTATGATGATGATCAGGACTTACTTGAGGATGTTTTGATTGAAATCAAGCAGGCGATAGAAATGTCTAATATCTATTCAAGCATTCTTTCGGGAACAATGGATGCTTTTGCCTCGATTATTTCCAACAACCTGAATATCGTGATGAAAATGCTTACATCGATTACCATTTTGATGGCGATTCCGACTATGATATCCAGCTTTTATGGAATGAATGTTACGCATCTTCCGGTTCCTGTTTTTTGGTTTCCGATTGTATTGTCTATTGTAGTGACATTGATTGTAGCGATTATATTGGTTAAAACAAAAATGTTTAAATAAAAAGGTTGAGAAAGCAAATTGCTTTCTCAACCTTTTGTTTTTATTTTGTAAATCTGTCTACATCCATGCCTTCAATTTTCATCAGCGCAATTTTGGTTTTTAATCCTTCGCCCATACTGAATCCACCAATTCCTCCATCCGAGGAGACAACCCTGTGGCAGGGAATGACTAATGGAAGGGGATTGTTGGCAACAGTTGTTCCAACTGCGCGATATGCTCTGGAGCCGATATGGGTCGCGACATCTCCATAACTCAGAACTTCACCATATTTCGTGCCTCGTAAAAAATCATAGATTTTTTGCCTGAAAGGGCTTGTGTGAATTTCATAGGGAATATCGATGTTCTGGGAAACCCCATTTAAATAATCCGTAACTTGTTTTTCTGCAACGCCGAAATAATTATCTTCGCTTTTTTCCACAATCAGATAGCCACCCCAATTTTTTTTGAAGTAGCGGTGCATTTGGTTCAAACAAGTACCGTCTAAATCCAGAAATATTAATTTCCGTTCGTTAAAATAAAGAGAAATCTGACCAATATTTGTGTTGAACTGGTGAACAAAAACAGGTTTTAACATAAAATGAGCCTCCTTGAAACAGCGTGAAAAAGATGGTATAATAAATATTATTATAAGATGAAAGCGGGCGAGAGTGTGACAAAAAAAGAAATCGCGTTGCTAGCGATTGAGGGACTGAAGAAAAAATATCCCGAAGCAATTTGCTCACTTCATTATCATACACCATATGAGTTGCTTTTTGCAACAAGACTTTCGGCACAATGCACCGATGCGAGAGTTAACATTGTCACAAAAGAACTTTATAGCAAATATCGGTCGCTTCAGGAAATTGCAGATGCCGACTTGGCTGATGTCGAGAAAATAGTGAAACCATGCGGGCTTTATAAAACAAAATCAAAGCAGATTATAGTTGCGGCGGAAATGCTTTTAAGGGATTATGACGGCGTGGTGCCGGATACCATAGACGAACTGCTAAAGTTGCCCGGGGTCGGACGAAAGACAGCGAACCTTGTTGTTGGAGATGTTTATGGGAAGCCTTCTATTGTAACGGATACGCATTGTATCAGAATTTGCAACAGGCTGGGGATTGCGACAGGCAAAGACCCGTATAAAGTCGAAATACAGCTTAAAAAACTTTTGCCTGCACAAGAATCGGGCGATTTTTGCCATAGGCTGGTTCTCTTCGGCAGAGAGATCTGCAAGGCAAGAAAAGCGGAATGCGGAGTTTGTCCACTTTCGGATTTTTGCAGAAAAAAGATATAGGGAGCGTTGAGCTTGAACACTAAAATTACGCAAAGCCAAACCAATCCGTTTGAATTTTCTCTGGATAACAAAAGATATCACACATGGAATTATCACCTGAATCAAAAGTTTGGCGGCAAGGTGTTCAAAGTATCAATTAATGCGGGGTTTACCTGCCCCAATATTGACGGAACAAAGGGATTGGGCGGATGCACCTATTGCTCTGGGCAAGGAAGCGGCGATTTTGCGGGCGATTCCTGCAAGGACGTTGTGACGCAGTTTAATCATATCAAGCAAACGATGCACCAAAAATGGCCGGATGCCAGATACATTGCATATTTTCAGGCATTCACTAATACCTATGCGCCATTGGAGGTTATCAAGCAGCGGTTTGAACCGGTGCTTGCTCAGGAAAATGTAATAGGATTAAGCGTTGCGACAAGAGCGGACGCTCTTGCGGACGATGTTCTGGATTATTTGCAGCAATTGAGTCAAAGAACCTATCTGGTAGTGGAACTTGGGCTTCAAACCGTTCATGACCAAACAGCTATGCTCATAAACAGAGGGCATACCTATTCAGAATTCTTAGATGGATACCATAAACTTACTCAAAGAGGAATTAATGTGTGCGTTCATATTATTAACGGGCTTCCAAACGAAACAAAAGAAATGATGATTGAAACAGTTAAAGAACTTGCACGGCTTAAACCGCACAGCGTTAAAATTCATCTTCTTCATGTTCTAAAAGGCACGGTCATGGCTAAACAGCTTGAGAGTCATGAGTTTTCACTGTTAACGCAACAGGAATATGTCAATATCGTCTGTGACCAGCTCGAGTTCCTGCCAAAAGAGGTCATCATACAAAGAGTTACGGGAGACGGTGCGAAAGATCAGCTTATCGGCCCCTTATGGAGCCTTAAGAAATTCGTGGTGATGAACGAAATTGATAAGGAACTGTTGAGAAGAAATAGTTTTCAGGGATATAAATTTAACTAAAACCTTCGTACTTATTAGTACGAAGGTTTTAGTTTTTAATGTTTCTATTTTTTCAAGAATAATATGCCTAGCGTTCCCGG
>JARBTU010000119.1 GCA_029240015.1 Oscillospiraceae bacterium
TCGGCCGCTTGATACACTTCCTCATCCGAAGCAGAAAGCCTTCCGTAGCGTATATTCTCTTTGATACTGCCGTTAAATAGCCAGGTATCCTGCAAAACCATCCCAAACATTGCACGCAAATCATTTCGAGAGAAGTCCTTAATGTCTACACCGTCAATTAAGATGCAACCTTCGTTCAGTTCATAGAATCTCATCAGCAGTTTAACAATGGTTGTTTTTCCTGCTCCTGTCGGACCAACAATAGCTACTTTTTGCCCCGGCATAACGGTGCAGCTGAAGTCATTAATAACAATTTTGTCTTCATTATATCCGAACTTCACGTTTTTAAACTCAACTTTTCCTGTAACTTTTTCAAGTTGAACTGATTTTTTGGTTTCCAATACTTCTTCGGACTCTTCCAAAAATTCAAAAACACGTTCGGCAGCGGCAGCTGTTGACTGAAGGATATTCGCAATATTCGCTACTTGAGCGATAGGCTGGTTAAACTGTCTTGTGTACTGGATAAACGACTGTATATTACCGATCGTCACGCTTCCTTTAACGGCAAGATATCCTCCCACCACACATACGGCAACGTATCCGATGTTTCCGATAAACATCATTACAGGCATCATCATACCAGAGAAAAACTGAGACTTCCACGCAGAACCGCTAAGTTTTTTGTTCATCTCTTTAAAAGTTTCAATCGAATGCTGTTCTCCGTTAAAAGCTTTGACAATAACATGACCCGAATACATTTCTTCCACGTGACCATTGATGTCTCCCAAATATTGCTGTTGCTGTTTAAAGTATTTTTGAGAACGTTTTACAACAACGCTGATGAGAATCATGGAAATAGGAAGAACGATTAATGAAACCAATGTCATAATCCAGTTGATAGAGAACATCATAATCAGGATTCCTATGATCATGGTGATGCTGGTCACAATTTGGGTCAAACTTTGCCCCAGCGTCTGGTTTACTGTGTCGACGTCATTCGTAACACGGCTCAAAATATCTCCATGGCTCTTTGTATCAAAATATTTAAGCGGTAACCGATCCATCTTCTGAGAAATCTGTTTTCTTAAATCATAAGAAACCTTTTGTGCAACCGAAGTCATAATGAATCCCTGAATGTACGAGAAACCTGCACTGATTGCATATAAGGCAATCAACCAAATTAAAATAATTGCTACGCCGTCAAAATCTATCTGAGGCTTTTTAGTCAAATCAAGGTTTTTCAACAAGTCAATCTGCCTGTCATTCAATTTGTCTATCATTTCCGCAGGGAGCTTGTCAAACACATCCTCTCCCGTCGTTCCCGCAGGGAGAACAACTCCGCTTGGAAGGCTTTCATGAACTTTTTCATAAAACGTTTCGGACATATACCCATCCACAATTTTGTCCGTAGCCGTTCCCAAAATCTTAGGGGAAACAATAGTGAAAAGAGTACTTAATATGGCAAAGATGAAAACAACAAATATAGAAGCTTTATATACGCTTAGATTTTTCATGAGTTTGCCCATGGTTTGCTTGAAATTCTTTGCTTTTTCACCGGTGCCAATCGGTCCACCCGGACCGCCTCCCGGTCCGCCCGGTCCTCTTCTTGGTGCTTTTATTTTGCTCTGTTGCTCACTCATGCCAATTCCTCCTTTGATAGTTGGGATAAGGCAATCTCTTTGTAAACATCGCAACCTTCCATCAATTCATCATGGGTTCCCATTCCAACAATGCTTCCTTCGTCCAAAACCACAATCTTTTCTGCGTTTTTAATAGTGCTGATTCTTTGTGCAACAATAATAACCGTTGCTTCACCGAGTTCTTCTTTCAAAGCAGTTCTTAAATTAAAGTCTGTTTTAAAATCAAGTGCTGAGAAGCTGTCATCAAAGATATAGATGTCTGCTTGTTTTACAAGCGCTCTGGCAATTGACAAGCGTTGTTTTTGTCCCCCTGACACGTTTGTTCCGTCTTGCGAAATCGGTTCATTGTATTTTTCGGGTTTCGAATCTATAAATTCCGTTGCCTGCGCTATTCTTGCGGATTTTTCTATAAGTTCTTCATCAGCCGTTTCGTCTCCGTATTTCAAATTGGACTCGATTGTTCCTGAAAACAAAACACCTTTTTGAGGGATATATCCTATCTTTTCTCTTAGTTCCTGTTGCTTTACATGACTGATGTTCGCACCGTTTACAAGAATTTCTCCAACTGTTACATCGTAAAAACGCGGTATGAGATTTACAAGAGTTGATTTTCCGCTTCCTGTACTTCCTATAATCGCCGTCGTTTCGCCCGGCTTCGCCGTGAAGTTGATATCTTTTAACACGTATTCTTCCGCCATCGGATATTTAAAAGAAACATCTTTAAACTCCACAAATCCCTTTTGAACTTCTACAAAAGATTCTGTATTTTCATGGTCCACAATAACAGGTTCGGTCTGCAGTACTTCCCCTATACGAGTTGCCGCAACCGTTGCTCTTGGCAAAAAGATAAATATCATCGAAACCATTAAGAACGACATGATTATCTGCATCGTATATTGAATGAACGCCATCATATCGCCGATTTGCATCGTTTCGTTGCCGATTGCTTTGGAGCCGACCCACACAATTAGAATGGAGATTCCGTTCATTACAAACATCATGGTAGGCATCATGACAACCATCGCACGGTTTACAAATAAATTGAGCTTGGTTAAATCCTGGTTTGCCCCTTCAAACCTTTCTTGCTCCTGGTCTTGTGTATTGAATGCTCTGATAACCATAAGACCCGTTAATCGTTCGCGCATGATCAGGTTTAAACGGTCAACCATTTTTTGAATCATTTTAAACTTTTTCATCGTAGTTGCAAATAATACAACCATTAAGCACAAAATAAGTGCTACCGCAAGAGCAATAATCCACGTCATGGAAGAACTTTTCTGAACCGCTCTTATAACACCGCCCACGCCCATAATCGGAGCAACAAGTACCATTCTTAAAAAGATGATGACAAACATTTGAACCTGCTGAACATCATTTGTTGAACGTGTAATAAGCGATGCCGTTGAAAATTTATCAAACTCAATGTTCGAGAAACCTTCAACTTTTGTAAAGATGTCGTCTCTTATGGTCATAGATGAAATTGCGCCCACTCTTGAAGCCATAAGGCCGACAAGAACGGAACAGACAGCACCCAACAATGAGATTCCCAACATCTGAAACCCAACGGTGATAATGTAATTATTGTCCCCCGCAACAATTCCGTCGTTTACGATTTTGGACATATAGTCCGGCAACGCAAGGTCTGTCATCGTTTGTATGAACAATAAAATGAATATTCCTAAAATGGAAAATATGTGCGGCTTATAATACTTTAGTAGTTTGCTCATTCATTTCTCTCCCTACAATTATTTTGATATTGTTCCGTATATGAAAAAATAAGATTAAGCAGCCGTATAAACTCCTCTGTCTGACTTTTCCCTAGCTGGTCAACAATATGAAGTGCCATTTTTTTTGATGCGTCGAATTTTTTCTCGACAAATTCAATCCCCTTATCCGTGATTTCCACGTTTATTTTTCTTTTATCTTTGTTGTCCGAACCCTTCCTTCTAATGATGTAGCCCTTTTGTTCCAAAGCATTTAGTGAAATGGTCACATTAGGACGCTGAATGTCCAGAAAATCACTTATCTGCGAAGGACCCACAAAAGTTCCTTCTTTATTATGATGATACAAACACATCAAGACAGCCATTTCCCCTTGCATCGTTCCAGACATGGAGGCCTGTTTCGCTTTTTTTGACATAAAATTGTGAAAAGTTTCCAAAAGCTGTTTTGCAAGATAAGAGTTTTCTTCCATTTCTTCACCACCTAATAGTATAATAGTTATAACAATATAATTATATATCATAACTATATCAAAAAAACAATTTAATATTGATATTATTTAAACTTTTTATTAACAAAACACACAATAATTACCATGTTTTTTATTGCAATATGCTTAATTTTTTAATTATCTCGGCAACAAATATCTGTCTAAATTAAAAAATTACAATTTTTCCATATTAAAAAAAGAATAAAATTCAATTGAAGCGACAAAATAATATGTATAAATCAAATTTTTAATATGATTTTATTATTTTAGGGGGAATATATAATGTCAGATCAAAATAAATCAGGAATGACCGTTTTTTGGCGATGGATAGGAAGATTGGTTATCATTGCAATCATTTTGTCAATTGTTTCTTTCTTAACACCGGGATTTTCTATCAGCGGACTATGGTCATTTTTACTTGCCGCACTTGTTATTACTGCGCTTGACTATCTGGTAGAAAAAATCATGAAAGTAGATGCCTCACCTTTTGGAAAAGGATTAAAAGGATTCATTATTTCCGCTGTTATCATCTATTTTGCACAGTTCCTAGTACCTAATATGGAAGTATCTATTTTAGGCGCAGTATTGGGAGCGTTGGTTATCGGTGTACTTGATGCCATATTCCCAACTAGGGTTATGTAATAAACCTGATCGTTTCAGAATTATATCAGATAAATTTTTTAAGCACTCATTTCGAATGATTTGGGTGCTTATTTTTTTATTTATTGCACTTAACCTCTACATAGGATAAAAACAGGGATTGTGTAAAAAATATTGATAAAAATATAAAGCAGGTGTAAAAAAATGTTTGTTCCCAAACAGGCGTTGTTTGACAAGCGTGCACTCAACTATCCTTTGGGTGTTCATATCTATGATCAAATCAAATCGAAAGAAAATATAAAGATAATCGAGACTTCTGGCAACAAGATAAAATCCATTATCGAAAACGGAGATGGCGAAAACTTTTATAAAAAAGGAAAGCAAACTTTGGTTGTTGGAATCAAAACCAAAGGAGAGTTTCAAACCTGTAAGCCTTCTGCTCATTATCAGCTCCCTTTAGTGAGCGGGTGTATGGGGCAATGTGAATATTGTTACCTCCATACCCAACTTGGAACCAGACCATATGTCAAAGTCAATGTAAATATTGATGAGATTCTCGGCCAAGCAGAAAAATACATGGCGAGCAGACCGAACGACATTACCATATTTGAAGGAGCAGCAACGTCCGACCCTTTATGTGTTGAAAGATATACCCAAGCTTTGGAGACAAGCATTCGCTTTTTTGCAGATCATCCAAACGGGCGGTTCCGATTCGTAACCAAATACAACAACGTTGAAGAACTTCTCAATATTGACCATCGTAATCATACAGAAATCAGATTCAGTATCAACACCGACAAAATCATCAAAGCATATGAACATCACACTGCTTCATTATCTCAAAGGTTAAAAGCTGCCGGAAAAGTAATTGCAGCAGGATATCCTGTCGGATTTCTGATTGCCCCCGTTTTTGTTTATGACGGATGGCAGCAGGAGTATGAGCAGCTTATCAGCAATTTAAAAGATTCTGTAAGCACCAATCCAAGTCACCTGTTCTTTTTTGAAATCATCACTCATCGGTACACACCAAGGGCGAAATCGATTATTACTGAAATCTTTCCCAACACCACTCTCCCAATGTCGGATGAGGAAAGACAATATAAATATGGCCAGTTCGGATATGGAAAATTCGTTTATCCCAAGGAAAACATGAATGATATCAAGTCTTTTTTTCAAGAAAAGATTCCTTTTTATTTCCCTGAAAGCGAAATCAAATATATCGTCTGATCATTCTGTAGAAAAAACAAAAAAAGCGGCTATATAGCCGCTTTTTTGTTTATAATTTAGGATTATAAAAACTTCATTATTTTACGGATTTGTGCAAATCCCACTCTTATTAAACTTGTAAGTTTTCTTTGCTATTTTTTTGGAAGTATTTTCAAGCATTATGCCAGAACCATCAACATAGTACCATTTGCCGCCTGATTTG
Source organism: Oscillospiraceae bacterium (assembly GCA_029240015.1). Taxonomy (GTDB): domain Bacteria; phylum Bacillota; class Clostridia; order Oscillospirales; family Ruminococcaceae; genus JARBTU01. Next base: position 5,861 of record JARBTU010000119.1, read on the forward strand.
AGCCATTTGTTCGTTGACATCACACCAGACTTGTCAACGTAATAGTACTTGCCGCTGGA
>JARBTU010000120.1 GCA_029240015.1 Oscillospiraceae bacterium
CCGTATCAGTCAAAAATAAATATTGCTTATAGTTAAGTTTAACACAATAAAATAATTTTTCAAGTCATACTATGCCACTTTTTACAATTTTCTTAATATGTTCTACCAACGCCTCTACTTCAAAAGCTTCATTAAAGTCACTTGGAGAAAATCTCACGCAACCTATGTCCTTTGTTCCTAAATATTCATGCGCTGTCGGCGCACAATGAAGTCCCGCTCTGAGTGCGAAACCACTGTCACTTAAATAGGTTGCTACTTCGGTGGAATTATATCCGTCGACATTAAAGCTTAATACCGGAACCTTATGTCCTTTTTTTAAATTATGTATATAAAATTTTACCTCTGGAATCGTCAAAAGCTCCTCATACAGCAGTTGACATAATCCCAGCTCATGAGCATATATGTTGTCCATCCCACGGCTATTAATAAACTCGAGACCTGCATAAAGAGATAGGATTCCTACCGTATTCACTGTTCCGCTTTCAAAACGATCGGGATAAAAATCAGGTTGCTCTCTGTTTACCGAAAGGCTCCCAGTCCCTCCTTCAATAATTGTGTGAAGCCCATCGATATTGTTAAGAATCATAACCCCTGTCCCCGTTACTCCCATGAGACCTTTATGCCCCGCGCAGCAAAGAATATCGATATGATCACTCACAACATTAATGTCCAGCACTCCCGCTGCTTGAGCGGCGTCTACAATAAATTTTATCTTGTATGCTCTGCAAAGCTTGCCAAGTTTTTTAATAGGTAAGACCGTTCCCGTTACGTTGGAAGCATAAGTACAAACAATCGCTTTTGTTTTAGGATTAATGAGACGTTCAAAATCCAGTACGGTTCTGTCTTCATCTTCCTCGAAAACATTAGCAAGATCGTATGTAACACCGCAGCGACGGCTTAATTCATGTATGGGCCGCATTACTGAATTGTGTTCCAGTGAAGATGTGATTACATGATTGCCATCGCTGAGTATTCCTTTTATCGCCATATTGAGCGAATGGGTGCAGTTAAATGTAAATACCGCATTTTCAACTTCACAGCCAAAAAAATCGGCTATTTTTTGCCTTGTGTCGAATATTGCCTTAGCAGTTTTCATGGATAATGAATGCCCGCTTCTCCCGGGGTTCCCTCCATATATAATAACTGCTTCCTGAACTGCATGAACAACGTTTTGAGGCTTCGGAAAAGTTGTAGCCGCATTGTCAAAATAAATCACATATACCATCCATTCCGCCGCTTTGGGCCGTATTTTGATAAACAAATCAAGAATTGAGCACAAAAATATAAGCCCTTTTTTAGAACCTATATTTTTGTTTTTGTTTATCAAACATATATATGAATTATCTCAATCTTCTATACCTCAACACATCCTAATACTCTTATTCCAATAGAAGAAAGTTGTTGTGATATTTCCTCTGCGTCACTGTCAACTCTTATGCTATATCCACATCCACAGCTGCTTAATTCTCTCGGCGTACGTTCTATATAGGCGCGCCTTCCTTGCATTTCAAGGTATTTTTTGGCTTTCATCGCATATGTTACAGAACTTAACATAATTAGCTGTTTCCCCATCATATCACCTTCCATCAAACATATCATATGCCATGACTTTTATTATTGATAAAGGTTTTTTTAAATAAAAGGCAAACCGAATGCGCACTGATGCCAAGCTTTTGTCCTGTAAATCCTAAATTTTCTTCGGTTGTAGCTTTCACATTGACACAATCCGACGATATTTTACAAATGTCGCTTATATTTTTAACCATGTCGGGAATATATCCTTTGAGCTTTGGCTCTTGAACGATGACTGTACAGTCGATGTTACCTATACTATATCCCTTTTGATAAATCATCTCTGCAACATACTGCAAAAGCTTCTTGCTGTCAGCATCTTTAAAGCGTTCATCAGAGTCAGGAAAATGGGTTCCGATATCCCCCAGCGCAGCTGCGCCAAGCAGTGCATCCATCACTGCATGCAGCAAAACGTCGGCATCCGAATGTCCCAAAAGACCTTTTTCATGTGGGATCTCAATTCCTCCTATGATAAGCTTTCTTCCCTCAACCAGTTTATGAACATCGTATCCATGACCTATTCTCATTTATTGATCCTCCGTTTGGTTGTAATTTTATTATAATAGATGAAAAAACGACATATTATTTTTGTTATTTTATACTCATACTAATAGTATCAGTTATGAAACTAAATTTCAACTATATGCATTTTTGTTGCATAATGTTGACTTTAAATTTACGCTCATATATACTTAAAGTACAGATAAATCAAGAAAGGATCGTGATTTTAGTGTCTGTTCTGATTACAGGAGGAGCAGGATATATCGGTTCACATAATTGTGTTGAACTTTTAAACTCCGGTGAAGAGATTGTTGTTGTTGACAATTTTGCCAACAGTAAGCCCGAAGCACTCAACCGTATTAAAAAAATTACTGGAAAAGATTTTAAATTCTATGAAGCGGACCTTTTGGATAAAAAAGCTATTAATAAAATATTTGATGAAAACAATATAGAGTCTGTGATTCATTTTGCAGCACTCAAGGCGGTCGGGGAATCGGTTCAAAAACCGATTGATTATTATTACAACAATCTGACGGGAACGCTCGTTTTGTGTGAGATAATGAAAAAACACGGCGTGAAAAAAATTGTTTTCAGTTCTTCTGCGACTGTTTATGGAACACCAAAGACCGTTCCTATTAAAGAAGACTTCCCACTTTCTGCAACAAATCCTTATGGAAGCACCAAACTGATGGTTGAACAAATTCTTCGGGATGTTTATGTTTCCGATAACGAGTGGAGCATTTCCCTTCTTCGGTACTTTAATCCAATCGGCGCTCATAAAAGCGGACTGATTGGCGAAGACCCGAACGGGATTCCGAACAACCTCATGCCATATATCTCGCAAGTTGCCTCCAAAAAGCTTGAATGCCTCTCTGTCTTCGGGAACGATTATGATACTCATGACGGAACCGGTGTGCGTGATTACATCCATGTTGTTGACTTAAGTATCGGTCACTTGAAAGCACTTGAAAGAATCCGTCAGGTTAAAGGTGTAGAAGCATATAACCTTGGAACAGGCGTTGGATACTCCGTTCTGGACATGGTAAAAGCATTTGAAGAAGCAAACCATGTAGCTGTTAATTATAAAATTGTTGACAGACGCCCGGGAGATATTGCAGAGTGTTACGCAGATCCGACCCTTGCGAAAGAGAACCTTGGATGGACATCACAACGTGATATTGTTGAAATGTGCCGTGATACTTGGAACTTTACCAAAAATAATCCAAATGGAATTTGTTAAGTGTGTAAAAAATGACAAAGACGTAAAATCTTTGTCATTTTTTTTATTACTATCTGGAACTTATTAGGAAGATATGGTATGATAATTATAAATCAAACTTTGATATTTCAAAACCTTTTTTTCGCAAATCATCTATAACTGATGGCAAAATTTCAGCATTATCCTTAGATACGGCATGCAAGAGATAAACGACTCCATTATGCGCCGCTTTTGTAACTTTTTCGAAAGCTTTGGCTGCACCGATTTGACTGTTCGGATCCCAGTCCTTATAGGCATAGCTCCAAAAAATGGATTTATAGCCCAATGCCTGAGTAATGGCAAGTGTCCTTTCAGAATATTCGCCCATCGGTGGTCGGAACAAAGTCATTTTATATTTAAAATTCTCGAAAACATAATCATGAAGTTTCTGTATCTCTTCTTTTGCTTTCTGGACTGTAACTGTAGGCATGGAAGGATGGGTGTAACTGTGATTGCCTACAATATGATTTTCAGCAATCATCCGTTTGATTAAATCGGGATTCTTTTTGGCATAATCATAAGTCACAAAAAAGACAGCAGATGCTTTTTTATCTTTCAATGCATCCAAAATCTTAGGCGTATAACCGTTTTCGTATCCTTCATCAAAAGTTAGATAGATCTTTTTGGTGTTTTCTCCGATATATACAGCGCCGTACTTTCCATATTTGGTTTGATACTCCCCACAGGAAACAGGACGGTTGTCTTTATCCACATTGGTCCCTTGTCCCCAGCCCTTCTTTGTATTTTCAAGCGACTGAATGGTTGTATCATCAAGACCTGCTATTGTCTGTTGTTCCGAAGTGACTGTCTCACCCGAACTCACCTGTGACGTATAATTTGATGTAATAGACTCTTTACTGCTCTGGCTCACAGATGAGGATTTTTGTGCCGAACTGGTATTTTCATCAGTTTTAGAACATCCTGAAAAACCGACCAGCAACACAGCTGACAACAACGAGCATATCGTTTTTTTCATGTTTTTCCCCCGTTCTTTTTCGTATGTTTCAAATATTTTGCATACCAATTTTATTATGTGCAATTATTCTTGATTAAAACCGACGCAATTATTCAATTTTATATAGAAAATTGAATAATCAAGCTCATGATACCCAAAGATATTGTTATGAGAAAAATTTTATATAAGGGGTGTTTTTATTATGTCTATGTTTCATGACGAAAAATTTTTTATCAGTAAAGTAATGGGAAGAGAAATTCTTGATTCCCGTGGAAACCCGACTGTTGAAGCAACTGTTTTGCTCAATAACAACGTGTGCGGAACTGCTTCGGTTCCATCCGGTGCTTCCACCGGTGTATTCGAAGCACACGAGCTTCGTGACGAGGATGAAAAAAGATATTTGGGCAAAGGCGTTTTAAACGCAGTAGAAAATATTAATACAAAAATCAATCAATCTCTTGAGGGAACTTCGGTTTTCAACCAGCAGCAGATTGACAATAAGATGATTAACCTTGATGGAACCGATAACAAAAAAGAACTTGGTGCAAATGCCATGCTTGCGGTTTCGCTGGCTGCTGCAAAGGCTGCCGCCAATGCGCTTGGTATCCCGCTTTATCGCTATATCGGAGGAGCAAACTCATTGACGTTGCCTGTACCTATGATGAACATCCTTAATGGCGGTGCACATGCGGCAAACAATGTGGATATTCAAGAATTTATGATTATGCCTGTGGGCGCTGAAAGCTTTTCTGACGGACTAAGAATGTGTGTTGAAATTTTCCACACTCTCGGCAAAATATTGAAACAACGCAATCTTTCTTCGGGTGTAGGAGACGAAGGCGGATATGCTCCGAACCTCGAGAATGACGAAGAGGCTATCGTGTTGATTATGGAAGCAATCAAAGCCGCAGGGTATAAGCCATATGATGATGTTATGATTGCACTCGACGCGGCAACAAGCGAATGGTATAAATCCGGTCATTATCATCTTCCTAAAAAAGATAAAAAAATTACACAGGCAGAATTGATTGAATCATTTGTTGACCTTAGTGACCGATATCCAATCATATCCATTGAAGACCCTCTTGCCGAAGATGATTTTGCAGGCTTTACAAACATTACCAAACAGCTTGGAGATAAAGTTCAAATCGTTGGAGACGACCTTTTTGTTACCAACTCCGAACGACTTCAAAAAGGAATTGATTCCAATGCGGCGAATGCAATTTTGGTAAAGGTGAATCAAATCGGAACACTTACCGAAACGCTTGATACCATTGCTTTGGCTCAAAGGAACGGATACCGCACGATTATTTCTCACCGAAGCGGAGAGACAGAAGATACAACCATCGCTGACCTTGCAGTTGCGACCAATTCCACTCAAATCAAAACCGGTGCCCCATCCAGAACCGATCGTGTTGCAAAATACAATCGTCTTTTGCAGATAGAATTTGAGCTTGGAAACCACGCTCACTATCTGGGAAAAAACGCTTTTCTGGTTAAAAACACCAAAGAGTCGTCAAAAGAATTATCAAGCAAAAAATAATATAAATAAAAAAGGAGTGCATTTGCACTCCTTTTTTATTTATGATACTTCCCGTTATGGATTATTTGAAAAGCACTATAT
>JARBTU010000121.1 GCA_029240015.1 Oscillospiraceae bacterium
GCCCTGTTGATAACAGATCATCCATTTACACAAATCCTCTGCAGTTGAAAAAAAACCGCCGGTAGGAGCGATTCCTTCCGAAATGGGGTAGGACACAGGTATGGTACCCCCGTAAAACGGCAGAAATGGTTGCATATAATCCTTGCCATGTAATTCCGAAATACTCGGAAAGGTGTTTGTCATCTTAAGAGGAGTAAGAATCCATTCGTTTATATATTCGTTGTATGACTGCCCGGACACTATTTCGACCAAACGTCCGAGTATAAGATAGTTCATGTTCGAATATTCATACACAGTACCGGGACTGTTTACAAGGGTGATGCGCAACGACCTGTCTACAACCTCCTTTAAAGAATACCTTTCGTTGTAGAGATACGGCGCACCTCCGGTTGATTTTGAAATGCCACTCGTATGCTGCAGCAGTTGACCAATCGTTATATCTGCATCATTCCCATTGTATATGGCACGTAAGTCAGGAATATATTGACTGATGGATGAATTTTCATCCATTTTACCATTCCCGATTAGTTGCCGTACTGCAAGCGCAGTGAATGTTTTGCTCACTGAGCCGATTGCATAAATATTATTTTTAGCACCGGATATGCCGAGTGACCCCTCACCGTAAGATTGCAAATAAACGATTTTTCCGTCTTTGACAATGCCGAGTGAAAGATTCGGTATTGCCACCTGCTTCATCTGCCCCTCAAGGTATGAATCGATACTGTCGTAATGAACTGCGGCTTCTGTGACATTTATACAGCCAAAAAACAGGAGAACACTGATTATTACTGCTATTATTGCCTTTTTCATAAATCACCGACCTCGGCATATAAAATGCCTATACTTGTTATATAATGAATATTTAAACACTGTGTTACATACTTTGCCTTAAACACCAAAGTATGTAAAAAGATGGACTACCATATTCTCATAATCTCCACCATAAGGTTTCACCCGATCTGTATTGTGTAAAACCACATCGTTCTAAAATATGCTGTGATGCAAAACCGTCAATATCTGTTTCGGCAATTACATGTGTAATTGCTTTTTGTTCAATAGCCCATTTGCACATAGCCTGTACAGCTTCAGTCATATATCCATTATGTTCGAATTGCTTTCCAAGACCGTAGCCTATTTCAACCTCACCGTATTGATTCGGAGCACCCTTGAAATCGGCAGAGCCTACAACAACCCTATCGGACTTGCGTATTAAAAACCAAAAACTTTGATACAAGTAATTTTCTTCATCGCTTTCGATAGAGTTTAACTGACCTTTCACAATGTCATGAAAATAACCTTGCATTGGTTCTGCTTTATAAGTACATTTTAATTCATTCTCTAGCGCAGGAATGTTTTCAACCCACAATTTGAGTTGCTGTGACGTGAGTGGGACCAGTTCTAATCTTTCAGTTGCTATATTCAATTTATCAACCTCATCAAACATAATTAATCGGGGTGAAGTTAGTAACAAAAGCCACACCTTAGCCTATTTTTACAATATTAGTATTCATAAATTACCAACCTCACAATAAACACCTCATCTTTTATTATATAAACTAAATTCATCCCGGGATAACGATATCAAATATGAATGGAAAAGCTTCTACTTTTTTATTCATAAAGTCAACACGATAGCCTGTTCCGTCTTTATAGAAAAAGCCGTGATCTAGTTCAATTTTTATATAGCACTTATATAAACAATCCTTTGCAAATAATTCACCCATAACTGTCATTGCTTTTTCGAAATCTGTCATAATAAAACCCCTCATATCTCCTGATGAGTGTATATGGGTAAATCTTATTTTTTATAGGTAACCATATACTTCCTTCCGGCGATTTTCCCAATTATATAGAAAAGATGTCCGATTGGCTTTTTATAAAATGGGACAGGAATGGCGCTGTGGTATACACCTTTTTTTCTAGATTCCTCTGTCCAATAAACGCCGTCCTGTATTTCATATTCCGTACCTCTGACATATGCAAGAGACATACCTCTGAATAAATTATATGGAATAAGCAACACACAAGAAGGGCTGTGCAATCTTCCCGATATTATATCTCTGTGAAATTTGTCTGTAATTTTCATGAGCTTTGAAGATGCTGCTTCGGTTATCTTATAATCATTCCAGCTATAAGTGGCTGCACTGAACTGGTAGCAACGGTTAAACCCAATCCCTTTCAAAAAGGATGCAATGCTTTTTGCTGCTGTCTTTGCTCCGACCCCTCCGGTGGTTGTAATAACAAGTGCTTTGCTTTGAAAAAAATATGGACGATGCAGCATAAAACAAACATGATCAAACAGATTCTTTAACAATGCAGTTTCTCTCATGTTGTAAGTAGCGGATGCGAAGATGACACCGTCCGCATTCGTTATCTTCTCGATTATTGCTGCAATTTTTTCACTGTGCGGACATTTTTCGTGACCCAATCGAAAACAAGCGCTGCATCCACGACAAAACGGTAGATCCAGCTCCGCAAGATGAATGATATCAAACACTGCTAGACTATCTTTTAATTGAATGTCAAGAACAACCGCTTCTACTAACATCCATGTATTTCCTTTGTGAGGACTTCCGTTTATGATTAAGTATTTCATATCAAGCAAACCTTTCTACAATATCGTTTATAAAAACATCACGCTGCTCTTTATCATAAAAATCTATTGCTAAACTTTCATTCAAACAATCTTTTCTCAAAAAAGCTTCCTGTAAAACTGCGGTAATCATAAAGGCTTTCACTTTATATTCCTGTGTAATTTGACCGCCGGACAATCTCGTTGCAAAACCCATTACAGTTTTCATTGTGTTATCCATTACTTTTGGCTGCTTTAAATCGCCTAGTATTGATACTTTTGATATTTGTTGATTTTCCATGAGAAAGTCCATTACCTGCTTAGCAACAGTTTTAGTAGTTTCTATGAAGTCTTGGCATCCACTCAAGTCAGGCTGGAAAGCTCCTATAACCCCGCTGATAATTGTTTGCACACAAATTTCGATTAAATTTTCCTTTGACATAAAATAATGGTTAACCAGTCCGACTCCAACGTTAGATCTTTCGGCAATTTTTCTTATTGTTATATTCTCAATAATTCCATCTGACTCTTGTATCAGGCAGATTGTTTGTTGAATGATGTTTTCTTTGCTTATATCTGATTTCATAGGCTCGCCTCCGTAATTGAACATTGTTCAATTGTAGGATACAATAAAACCTTTTTTTTGTCAAGCCTTTAACTAAAAGAAATAAATAGTTTTTTGATATATATAAAATGGTCCGCCAGCTGCATATATCTTTTGTACTACTGGCACAGCTAGTAGTACAAAAGACAAAGAAAAAGTCGTTTGCTCATTAATGAACAAAGCGACTTTTCGAATTATCTACCTATTAATATTTGGATTAAAAATTTGTATTGCTGATAATTTATCTACGGCTTTTATTGGTTTTAGGGTTCTGCTAACAATACCCTCATAACCGTTGTTGATTTGCTCTATAATGTTTTCGTCAACTTTATATTTTACAATGGTTTCTGTAAACTTTTCCGGACAAGGCATAAACTTTTCTTCCTATTATTTTATCCTATTAAATTTCTAATTTCATTAACAATTTGCTCTACTGTTTTATTATCGGTATTTATAATATAATCATTAGGATATGGAGCTAAGTGCAACCACTCAAAAGATACAGAGTTTTCATGGCCACGATTTTTATGTCTTTTAGCAAGTGTATTTTCGGAACAAGTTAATGTAAAGCCAATTACATCATATTTTTTTGCAGTTATATCTTCTAAAATTGGTTCTCTAATAGATTCATACATTACAACAACAGATGAAAATATTACATAATCAAAATCCGAGTTTAGATAGTTCGATAAAAGGAAAGACATACTTTTGTCGCCATTTCGTAGTCTTGGATCACTAATCGAAAATGGATTGACACACCAACACCAATCACCATCACAGAAAGCTGAGTTTTCGTAGGATTGAAACAATTTATCTGCTACTGTAGTTTTGCCAACACAAGGTGAACCGCTAATAATAATGAGTTTTTGTTTTGACATTAGTTTAATGCTCCTTTTCCGCTACGATAATCCAAGCAAATTCTAATTCTTTTTCACCAACAACTGCAAGACCTGCGTTCTTTATATACTGCATTATTTCTTGTGGTGTATCGGGGTAAATGGTTAGTGTTCGATTGCCGTAATCAATTTTATTGCCCTTGTGTTCTTTGTCCAACGATAAAACAAACCGACCGCCGTTGTTTAGTAGCTCAGCATTTTTATTAATCACTTTTTGCTTTTCTTGGATATGCAAAAAAGTGAGCGATGAGTAGATAACATCAAATTTTTCCGCAAATTCATATTCCAAAAAATCGGCACAAATAAGCGTTTTATTAATAAACTCTGCAAGGTTCTCTTCGGCTCGTTTAATGGTTTTTGGTGATATATCAATACCTGTAAAGTGCTTGCAGTATGGAATTGTTTTAATCGCTAACCGCCCTGTGCCGACAGCAAATTCAAGGGCTGTTTTATTTTTATCAAGTAGTAATTCATCAATAAAAACTTGTCCGTCCCACTTGTCCATATAATCTCGCAAGACCTTCACATCACGGACGGGGTCGATGTTTTCATCTATAAGTTTATCGTAATGGTTGATTAATTTGTTGGGTGCATATTTCCCCTTAAGCTCTTCTCTCGCCAAAGCAGTTATTCTGCCAATAAACTCGCTTTTGGCGGCGGTATAGCCGTCCCTGTCGTTCTCAAACTTCGTTAGTAATTTTTGTTTTAACTCGCCGTATTCTTTGGCAGTTTCGGGGTGTTCAATCAAATAATCTCTAAAATAGAAGTTATCCCAATCGTCAAGATGTCGCACATGAATATGAAATGCTTGTCCGACGAAACCCTGTGAAGTATAACCTTTTAAGTAAACGATTATATCCGATTTCGGGGTGTTTACAACATAACCCATATTGGTTAGTATCTCTGTAATAGATGTCAAATCTGTATCTTCCTTGACTTCAAGCAGAATATCAATCGTGGGTTTAGCTATCAAATTAGGCACAGCAGTGCTACCAATATGGCTAATACGCAAAACGGAATCGCCGAATATACCAAGCAAAAAATCTCGTTCTATAAGGTAACGCTCCGCATATAAAAGGTTATGATCGGCAATTATTATCGGAAACAACTTGCCCAATCTCTCCGCTTCATTTTCTGATGTTACATCACTAAAAATATCTCGCATATTATCACAATCCCTTAGTAAAATGAAATAACTTTACATCGTCTTTTGTAATTTCGCCGCAGTTCGGACAAGTAATCATAGTTTTACCTCGCCTTATATGAATTTTACTTTGTATAGGTTACAATTCTCAACTTCTCAGTTTGCTCATTTAGGGGAAGTTGGCGCATAAATTTATTTTCATAGTATCCTGTCAAGTGTGAAATGTCGGTTAATGCTTATACAATGAATCAAAACCAAAAATCCATACTTTTAGAGGATATAATAACAGTAGACGGTAAAGCAATATGTACATGCGGTTTTACTTTTTTAAAGCTCACTGATAGAACCTAACAGGGCATTCAAACTAATTATTTTACTGCCTTTATTTTCATAATAATGTAGCATTTCGTCAATCTTCCTCTTATCATAACTGGTAACGCAATCTGATAAAACATTGACCCTATAATTTGCTTTAAGCAAATTATAGCAGGTTGATTTGACGCAAGCAATAGCATCTGCGCCCGCAAGGTAGAATTCACATATTTCATTTTTGTTAATAAAATCTGCGAACTCCTCACTACTTAATGCGTTTCCCTTATATTTTGTAAAAACATTT
>JARBTU010000122.1 GCA_029240015.1 Oscillospiraceae bacterium
GATGAGGGTTCCCGTCGCATTTGTGACCACAAAGACAGCAAGCTGACCGAACTTTCCAAGAGGTTTGAAAACTCCGCCGAAGAAAGAGGCGACAATCAGGATTCCGGTCGTTGGCGCAAGTTCAGGGTTATAAAGCACTGCACACAGTGCAACAATCACACCGCCCAGCACGCCGCCGGAAAACCCATAACTGTACATAAACGATAAAATCATCAGAAGTCCTAAAAAGCGTCCGACGTTTAAAAATCCGATTTGGAACTGGAACAAGGACAGAATGATGATGCCCAACACGACAAGCCCGCTGGACAAATCCTTAATTCCTGCTGATTTTACGGAACTTTTGGAACCGAGAGTCCTAAAAGTAGTGGCACAAAAAAAGGTCATCGAGCCGGACAGAAAAGCTTCGCAAATCTTTAAAAATAATCCGCCTACCGAAAAATCCGAGACAAAAAGGTCGATGCCTCCTGTTGCGGCAGAAACAAGAAAAGAAACTACAGAGATGGCTGCAATATTCCTTTTATGCATAAGCGTGCTGTTCCAGCACATTTTAACGGCTAAAATAGCAATCAGCGCAATGATATAAGAAAAGCTTTGGGTAATCCCGTTTAAAAATATGTAACCGAGCAGGCTTCCCAGAAAAGAAACATAAGAAAGCCCAAGCGGCAAAGATGCAGTCAAGGCGATTCCAAAAGGAGAGAGCGTTGACATAATTTTTGCGTTTGAAACCGCAAAAGAGATTAATAAAATCAGGACATATTTCGAACTTTTTAAGATGGCCTCGACGTTTCCGTTTTGTGATTGCCTTGTCATTTGGATTGAATTTGTTTTCATTTTATATTCGTCCCTTTCGCCGATTTTTTACAACCTTTGTTTTTGGGTAGCTTTTTGAGGCGTAAGGATATTATAAATTCTCGTATATAAAAAATTCTGTCGCATATAAATGGCGAAAAATAATTTTTATCGTAAAAAATTGGTTCAACATGAAAACAAAAAGCATGTCCCGTCGCATATGATTGGAAAAACACGGCGGAACGGCTCAATATTTTGCCTTATATTTCTCATAAGCTGTAATGTCGTCTGCAATCCGTGAAAAAACAGGACCGGAAGAAAGGTTTCCCGTTACACCGTTTTCGACAAGAACCACCGCAACATATTTTGGCTTGTCAGCGGGGAAGAATCCGCCAAACCATGTTTGCAAGGCTTCTTCCCCGTCAATAAACTTCCCTGTTTGAGCGGTCCCTGTTTTTCCACCCGCTGAAACGGTTTTAGGTTTTGCCATCTGGTCGGCTTTTGACATAACGTTTCCGACAAGGAAGTCTTTAATGGTTTTGGCAGTACTTTTCTGCATAGCGGTGACACAGACTTTGTCTGCTTCCCTTTTTATATTTATGCCATCATCGGTCGTTCCTTCTACAAGAGTTGGAAAAGGGGTCTTTCCCTCATTCAGGACGGATGAAACCATCATAGCGACCTGCAAAGGATTTGCCATGAGCTTGCCTTGTCCAAAGCTGAAGTTTCCGATATCCGCCGGATTATAAAGCTCTGACGCTTTAGGCAGGTACCCCGCCGAAGAGAATAGTGAGGGGGCGAGCTCAAAGCTTTTCCCGAAAGAGAGGTCGGAGGCATAGTTGACCAGTGTTTTTGCATCAAGTTTTTGCGCCAGATTGATGAAATAGGTGTTGCACGATTCTTCCATTGCTTGTGAAAGATTGAGTGTTCCATGCGCTTTAGAGTTATAGCAATGAAAAATCTGCCCGTTCACGTCGATTTTTCCTTTACAGGTATAAGTGAGGTTCTTGGAGATTCCGCTTTCCAATGCGGCGGCGGTCGTTGAAATCTTAAAGGTTGACCCCACGTTATAGCTGCTTAAAACACGGTTAATCATGGGGGCATTCTCTTCATCATATACGCTTTTTGCAACACTGTTGGGAGAATAGGAAGGGAAACTTGCAAGCGCTTTAATTTTTCCTGTTGTGGGCTCTACCATCACGATAGCACCTTTTTTAATGTATTTCTCGCCTGCTCTCTGGATAATATCCTGAATGCCTTTGTCAAGCGTCAGAACCACCCCGCCCGAAGGGAGGGTGGATTCTTTGATGACAGGGTCTGCTCCTTTAATCTCTTTTCTGAGTGCGTCTAAAGAATAGGAAATGGAAGACGTAGTTGCAGATTCAGAAAGGTAACTGTCGAATGCTTTTTCAATGCCGGTTGCTCCTTTTCCGCTGCTGTCAAGGTATCCAATCACATGAGGAGCCAGTTGATTGTCTCGGTATCGGTTAAACACTTTAAACACATGGATACCGTCTGCTTGAATAAAGGAAGTGTTCACTTTGATGGTAAACGGATTTCCGCCTTGCAGGAGTGAAAGTGCAGTTGCTTTTTGGGATGGGTCCACTGCGGAAAGCAATGCGGAAAAATTTTCAGGCTGCGGAAGCACTGCTGCGGTATAACTCTCGTTCTGGTTTACAAAAGGAACCATGTTACAGTCAAAAATTTGCCCGCGGGTTGTCGAGATGTTGAGTGTTTTGGTGCTTTGATACTGAGAAGCCTGTTTCAGTGCCTGAGAAGTAGATAAAAAAGACAGACGGACATATAAAAGGCTGGTTAAAATACAAAAAAGGCTGAACAAAAGAATGATGCGTTTTTTCAAAAGGACACCTTCTTATTATTTTTTAAAGGAAAAAGAAGAAAGCTTTTGGGCTTACTTTATTTCAGTTCGATTGCGGAATCATTGTACTTCCAAAGTTGCCATAATAAGTCGGCGGAAACGTCGCGGGTCAGCGCGGAACGGGAATGGGAATATCCGTCATACAAATCAAGCATTTTATAGGCAGACAGATTCATATAGGATTGAAGTGCCCAGATCGGAATTTCTTCCAGGTCTTTGCAGCCGATATTTTGCTTTTTCACGTTTTGGATGTTTGCCGCTCGGTCGATCATCACAACTGCTTCCGCACGAGTCGGAACTTCGTCCGGCTTAAAGCTTTGCTCCGTAATAATCTTTTGCTCCATGCCGACTTTGACGTATGGTTTTAGATAAAGCGGAATTTTTGAATCATTCTCCAGCCCTGTGTTCACACAGGCAGTGAGCGGCTTGTCAAGACCCAGTGTGGCAAGAATCATAACCAAAAGCTCTCCCCTGCTTACGCTTTTCTGTGGCTCAAAAAAGTAATTGGCTCCAATCTTCTTGCCTGTGAGGATGTTTTTCTCATATAGTTTAATGGCGCTGTAGTGGGAGGGGCTGTTCTTCATATCCTGATAGGAAAAAGAGGATCTGTCTTTTTCGATGTTGATGGTGATATTGCCTTCGCGAGAGTAATTTCCTGCTTCGTCAATGCACACAAAGTTAAAACTGTCCGTTCCTGTTGTATCTAAAAAAGGCGTGTAATGAAAACTCGCTCCTTCGAAAACGATTTCTCCTTTAGCAGGCTTTGAAACCAAATTAATTTTTATTTTGTCACCCTCCGCATCATAAACCGAAAGAGTGCCGTTTAAAGGAACATTGCGAATGGTATCAAAGCTTGCACTTTCGATTTGAGGGGCAAGGTTTTTCTTATCGCTTAAAGTAATGGCAAGAGTAGTCTTGATACTTTCGGCACAATCGGGAATAAACGTGAAGTTCGCTGATGAAGAATTCGTCATTGGAACATACACCATCGAATCAATGTCGCTTCTTGAGAGATTGTCATAGGCGTGAATCGTTTTGTCGTCTACCGATAGAGTCCCGTCGTTTTGACCTGGCAAAGCGGTAACGGTGATGCCGTTCAAACTCCCTGTGGCAAGCCCAAGCTTAAACTCCAGGTCTTTGCAGCTAAATTCGATTTTTTGCCCTTTTACTCCGCTTAACGAGATCGTTTCGACATTTGTAACATGCCCAAAAGTCGGCCAGTCATAGATGGCGGCATAAGTAGTCGCACAAAAAACGATATAAAGCACGGTAAGTGCAATGCCATATTTTATTTTTTTTGTTTTCATTATATTGCTTCCTTCCGTTCTGCCGATGGATACGGCAAATATTTTTAAATTCATTCTTTATCATGTGCAGGATATAAAAAATAAATTCAATTGGAAAATCCCAATGAGTTTTAACAGCGATTTACATATATTTTTTGCCTAAAACCCCAAATTATAACGATAAACATAAAAAAATTGCTTTTTCATAAACAAAACTTGAAATTTGTCGTGAAAAATGGCAAAATAAGATTATATATTTTTTGAAATGACTTTTCTTTTTATTAAAATAATATGAGGTACATAGGACTGTGAAAGGGTAGGTTAACGTATGGCGCATCAATTGGTTTTGGTATTGGATTTCGGCGGACAGTATAATCAGCTCATTGCCCGACGTGTTCGGGAATGCAATGTTTATTGCGAAGTGCATCCTTTTAAAAACGCACAGCAAAAGATAAAAGAACTAAATCCGATGGGGATTATTTTTACAGGCGGGCCGAACAGCGTATATGAGGAAGATTCGCCGCAGATTTTTAAAGAGATTTTTGATTTGGGAATTCCTATCCTTGGGCTTTGCTACGGCTGTCAGTTGATGGCGTATACACTTGGCGGGCGTGTTTCGACCGCACAGACCAGAGAATATGGAAAAACCCGTACAGAATTTAACACAGACAGCCTGCTGTTTAAAGGATTGGCTCAAGAGGCGACCACTTGGATGAGCCATACCGATTATGTGGAACAAATCCCGCAGGGCTTTGAGATTATCGCTAATACTGACGGGTGCCCTGTTGCCGCAATGCAAAATGAGAGCAAAAGACTTTACGGCATCCAGTTCCACCCCGAAGTGTTGCATACCGATAACGGAATTAAGATGTTCCATAATTTCGTGTATGAAATCTGTGGATGCAAGGGCGACTGGACGATGGGCGATTACGCAAAAACCGCAATTGCCGACATCAGAAACAAAGTCGGAGACGGGAAAGTTTTGCTTGCCTTGTCGGGTGGGGTCGATTCTTCCGTTGCGGCGGCTCTTTTGGCAAAAGCAGTCGGAAACCAGCTGACCTGTATTTTTGTGGATCATGGGTTTATGCGCAAAAACGAAGGCGACGAAGTGGTTGAAGCGTTTGCGGACTGGGGAATTAACTTTGTCCGCGTGGATGCGGAAGAACGGTTCTTATCGAAACTAACGGATGTTTCCGACCCCGAAACCAAGCGTAAAATTATTGGGGAAGAGTTTATCCGTGTTTTTGAGGACGAAGCGAAAAAAATTGGCACTGTGGACTTTTTGGTACAGGGAACCATTTATCCCGATGTTATCGAGTCGGGCGCAGGAGATGCCGCAGTAATCAAAAGCCATCATAATGTGGGCGGACTTCCTGACTATGTGGACTTTAAAGAAATTATTGAGCCGCTCAGACTTTTGTTTAAAGACGAAGTCAGACAGCTTGGTATGGAGCTTGGACTTGCGGATTATTTGGTTTGGCGCCAACCGTTCCCGGGACCGGGACTTGCTATCAGGGTAATTGGTGACATTACAAAAGAAAAACTGGATATTTTAAGGGATGCGGACTATATTTTTCGTGAGGAAATCGCCAATGCAGGGATGGACAGGAGCATTCATCAGTACTTTGCGGTGTTGACATCCATGCGCTCGGTGGGTGTAATGGGCGACGGCAGGACGTATGATTATACCCTTGCATTAAGAGGGGTAACGACGACCGACTTCATGACCGCTGATTTTGCAAGGATTCCGTATGATGTGCTCGAAAAAATCAGCAGCAGAATTATCAACGAAGTCAGACTCATCAACAGAATCGTTTATGATATTACGACCAAACCACCTGCAACCATTGAGTGGGAGTAA
>JARBTU010000123.1 GCA_029240015.1 Oscillospiraceae bacterium
GACAGCGTGATGGTGGAAATTACCGAGCTGAAAAAAATACAGGAAGACCAAAGGATCAGCAACGAACGATATCGAATCGTTTCAGAACAGTCAGACAGTATTATTTATGAATTTAATATACAGGATAAATCTATCTACTACACATCAAATTATAAAAAGAAGTTTGGATATAGCCCTCGAACCAATAATTTTCCGAAAAGCATGATTGAATCAGATTTAATTCATCCTGAGGATGTGGAAAGATTTATAACCTTTTATGATGAAATGACAGCAGGAGAGAAAAAATATTCTGAGTCGGAATTTAGAATCAAAAATGATCAGGATGAATTTATTTGGCTCACTGTGAGAGCCAGCGTAATTTTTGACCGCAATAATTGCCCAATACGGATTATAGGCAAAATGATTGACATCAATGATCAAAAGAAGAGAACCCAGGCGCTTCAGCTCAAAGCGGAAATGGATTTACACTCAGGCGTTTACAACAAAAAAACAACGGAGCAATTGGTTGAACAATATCTCATGGAAGGTGACGAAGGTCTTCATAATGCAATGATGATTATTGACATTGATAACTTCAAACTGATAAATGACAGATTTGGTCACGCTACCGGTGATCAGGTCATCTCTGATGTGGCGTATAAACTGAAAGAAATTATGCGTTCTTCTGATATCATAGGGAGGGTCGGCGGAGATGAGTTTATGATTTTTATCAAATCCATGTCAAGCGAACAGGCGATTTTCAAAAAAGCAAAAGATATTTGCTGTATGTTTAAAGATATTAAAATAAAGGCTGCGCCAAACTATAAAGTCTCGGGAAGCGTCGGAATTTCAATTTATAAAAAAGACGGAACTACTTATCATGAGCTTTACAATAAAGCAGATTTGGCGCTGTATCGCTCAAAAAACCAAGGGAAAGACAGGTTTTGTTTTTATAACGAAAAAGAAGACAAAAGAACATTTGATTGCGTTGAGTCAGAATCATAGTATCGGCCATTACGATTTTTATTGAGATTTTAACATAAAACAATAACCCCCTGTGTTAAGTTGGCTGAACAGTACCCAGCTTAACACAGGGGGCTATTGTTCTTTACTTCAATTTCTTGCGTTAGTATTTTTATTTTGCACATGCGAATCTGTAAGTATTTTCGTTAACAGCAGTCTTGTTTTCCATAGAAAAATATGCTAAAATAATATGTCTTTATAATTTGTAAACGGAGGTTTTAGGATAGATGAAAGATCGTTACGAGAGTCCGTTCAGCACAAGGTATGCAAGCGATGAAATGCAGTATCTTTTTTCAGCTGACAAGAAGTTTAAAACATGGCGGAAACTTTGGGTTGCTTTGGCAAGAGCGGAGATGGAAAACGGCCTGATGATCACAAAGGAACAAGTTGAAGAACTTGAAGCAAACGCAGACAACATCAACTATGATGTGGCACAAGAGCGCGAAAAGCTTGTTAGGCACGATGTGATGGCACACGTTTTTGCATACGGGGAGCAATGCCCCAAAGCAAAAGGAATTATCCATCTTGGTGCAACATCTTGTTACGTGGGTGACAACACCGATATTATCATTATGCGTGATGCTCTAAATGCAGTGAGAAGAAAATTAATTAACGTAATCGCGCTTCTTGCGGGTTTTTCCGAAAAGTACAAAAAAATCCCTGCGCTTGCGTATACACATCTTCAGCCTGCGCAGCTTACCACAGTTGGAAAGCGTGCAACGCTATGGATGAACGAGTTTTTGATGGATTTGGAAGAGATTGAGTACAGGATTTCCACTCTGAAACTGCTTGGTTCAAAAGGAACAACGGGAACCCAAGCTAGTTTTATGGAACTGTTTGAGGGAGATGCGCAAAAAATTAAATCAGTCGAAGACGCCATCGCAAAAGAAATGGGGTTTAACAGTGTGGTTGCGGTGTCCGGTCAAACTTATTCCAGAAAAATTGACGCACAAGTTCTAGCAACTCTAGGGGGATTTGCTCAAAGTGCCAGCAAATTTTCCAATGATATGAGGATTCTCCAGAACTTTAAAGAGATGGAAGAACCTTTTGAAAAAAATCAGATCGGTTCTTCGGCAATGCCGTACAAAAGGAATCCGATGCGAAGTGAGAGAATTACCGCGCTTGCAAGGTATGTGATGACAGACACACTTAATGGCGCGTTTACCTCCGCGACGCAATGGTTTGAAAGAACGCTGGATGACAGCGCAAACAAAAGAATTGCTGTTGCAGAAGGCTTTTTAGCGGTAGACAGTATCTTAAATATCCTGCTTAACATTTGTGACGGTTTAGTGGTTTATCCAAAAGTAATCGAGCAGAGAGTTCAAAAAGAACTTCCTTTTATGGCAACAGAAAATATCATGATGGCTGCAGTTAAAAAAGGCGGAGACAGGCAGGAACTTCACGAAAAATTAAGAGCACATTCTATTGAAGCTGCCAAGGTTGTAAAAGAGCAGGGACTTGAGAACGACTTGATTGAAAGAATTTGTGCGGACAAGTCTTTTAATCTCTCCAAAAATGAAGTGGAGGGAATATTGGATCCAATCAATTTTGTAGGCAGATCTATTGAGCAGGTTGATGAGTATCTTAATGACTTTATAAAACCGCTTCTTACAAAAAATAGTGAAATTTTAGGTGAAAATGCCGAGTTATCTGTTTAGTAAAATTGTTGACTTTTTGTCGATTATCGCATATAATTATCGTTATGAATGCCGAAGAAAAAGATGTAAAAACAAAAAAGACCGAAATTATATGAAAGATTTGCGTTATATGACGGAAGTGAATTTTTGTTGCATCAAAAAAGGCAGACAGTAAACATTGGAGGAATTGATACATGAAGCGTGTTGGAAAACCAGTATTTTTTATTGTGGCAATTCTCATTATTGCATTTACAGCCCTTTCGATCGTTGGAATCAACACACATTACGGCGACAAAAAAAACGTATTCGTTAAAGGGGTTGAAGATATCCGTTGGGGTATCGACATCAGAGGTGGTGTTGACGTTACTTTTACACCACCGACAGATTTAAAAAATGTAACTGATGAGCAAATGTTGTCAGCAGAAACAATTATTAAGCAAAGGCTTGTTTCGTTAAACATAACGGACAGTGAAGTTTATACCGATTATAACAAAAATCGTATTATTGTTCGCTTCCCTTGGAAAGAGAACGAGAAGAACTTCGACGCGGAAGCAGCGATTCAGGAGCTTGGCGCAACAGCACAGCTCACTTTCCGTGAAGGAGATAGCCCGGATACCACGTCAGATGCGAACATCATCTTAACAGGTTCAAATGTAAAAGATGCTCAGGCTCAAGTGAATCAAGAAAACAAACAATATGTTGTTGCTCTTGAATTTGACTCGACAGGAGCGAAGAAGTTTTCCGACGCGACAGCGAAGCTTCTACAATCCAACGGGGCAATTTCTATTTGGATGGACGAGACAAAGATTTCCGCACCGACGGTTAATGCTCATATCACAGATGGTAAGGCAATCATTGAAGGTTCA
Source organism: Oscillospiraceae bacterium (assembly GCA_029240015.1). Classification (GTDB taxonomy): domain Bacteria; phylum Bacillota; class Clostridia; order Oscillospirales; family Ruminococcaceae; genus JARBTU01. Next base: position 3,506 of record JARBTU010000123.1, read on the forward strand.
TTTAGTGCGGATGAAGCTAAATCCTTAGCTGAAAAAATCAAATCAGGGTCATTACCTTTCAAACTTACCACTGAAAACTTCAGAACCATCTCCCCATCATTGGGATTGGGTGCGAGAAATGCGATGGGAGTAGCAGGGGTCGCTGCTTTTATCCTTGTATGTCTGTTCATGATTTCTGTATATAGATTGCCTGGTTTTGTTGCTTGTATTGCCTTGGCAGGACAAGTTGGCGGTTCTTTGGCAGCGATTCATGGATTCTTCCCTGTATTTTCGAGCTTTACCTTGACATTGCCGGGTATTGCTGGTATCGTTCTTTCGATTGGTATGGGTGTTGACGCAAACGTTATTACATCCGAACGTATCAAAGAAGAAATTTTGAACGGCAAGTCAATCAACGGTGCAATAGACGCTGGATATCACCGTGGCTTATCTGCTGTTATTGACGGTAACGTTACCGTTATCATTACCGCAGTTGTACTTATGGGTGCTTTTGGACCTCCGTCAGGGATTTGGGCTAAAGTGTTAACGCCTGTATTCTTTATGTTTGGTCAATCGACAGCAGGTGCGATTTACTCATTTGGTTATACATTGTTGATCGGTGTTATCCTCAACTTTGTAATGGGCGTGACAGCCTCCAGATTAATGCTTAAATCGATTTCTAAATTTAAGCCCTTCCAGAAACTATCATTGTATGGAGGTGCAAAATAATGAAACAAAGAAGAGAATTCGATTTTGTAGGAAAAAGGAAAATATTTTTTGCTATTTCATCATTGCTTATTTTAGGCACAATAGCTTTTGCCTTTATTTTTGGCGTAGAATTGGATATTGGATTCAAGGGCGGAGCAATCATCACATACTCCTATACAGGTGATATTGACAATGCGAAAGTAGAAGCTCTTACTGAAAAAACGATTGGATATAAAGTAACGCTTCAAAATTCAGAAAATAGTGCTACCAAAGAAAATAACCTCGTTATTTCGCTGGCGGAGCCAAAAGGATTGACTTCAGATCAACAAGTTGGTTTAACCGATGCACTTCAAAAAGAGTTTAAAGATCATAACATTAAAATGTCTACCATTAACAACGTTAACCCGACTATTGGTAAAGAATTTTTTATTAAGAGTCTTGTTGCGGTTGCATTTGCATCTATTTTAATTATCATTTACGTTGCAATTAGATTTAAGAAAATCGGCGGTTGGTCAGCAGGTGTTATGGCGGTTGTTGCTTTAATTCATGACGTTTTGATGGTTTTCGGAACTTTTGTTATTTTCAGAATTCCGCTGGATGACAACTTCATGGCTGTAGTTTTAACGATTCTGGGTTATTCGGTCAACGATACCATCGTTATTTATGACCGTATTCGTGAAAACAAAACGATACAGGGGAACAAATGGGATGTTGGAACCCTTGTCAATAAGAGTGTAAACCAAACGCTGACAAGATCTATCAATACTTCCGTTGCCACCATTTTGGCAATGACTTGTGTATGCGTTGTTACTTTTGCGTTCGGCGTAACTTCTATCTTGAGCTTTGCGCTTCCATTGGTTATAGGTATGATATCGGGCGTATACTCAACCATATTTATTGCAGGTCCTCTCTGGGTTGTTTGGAAAACCAGAAAGAAAAAAGTATAATCAGAATAAGTATATAAAATCACCTTTGATTTTTTCAAAGGTGATTTTTTCTGATATTATTGAACTATTCATATGAAGTGTGATACTATATATAAATAGAATATACTGAGAAGATGGTGAGTAAATTGGATTTTGGCATATCTTCGGCTTGTCTCTATCCCGAATTGACAGAAAAGGCGGTTAAGAGATTGGGTGAAGCAGGAGTTAGAAATATTGAGGTTTTTTTAAATTCTTCAAGTGAAACTGAAAAGAATTTTACACAAAGCATCAAATACATTACCGAAGCTTATGGGATAAACGTTTTATCTGTCCATCCTTATACCTCTATTTCAGAACCATTTATGTTTTTTACAGATTATGAAAGGCGTTTTGAAGACGAACTCGAAAGATATAAGGGCTTTTTCAATTTGATGAATCAGCTTGATGCAAAAATATTGGTGTTTCACGGAGATAGAAAAGGGAGTGAGTTTCCAAATGAAAGATATTTCGAACGTTACGCAAAGCTTATGGAAGCGGCTCAATCATTTGGAGTTAGTATTGCGCAGGAAAATGTAGCAAGATGCAAAAGTTCAGATGTTGAATTTATTTTTCAGATGAAGAAAGTGTTACCTCATGT
>JARBTU010000124.1 GCA_029240015.1 Oscillospiraceae bacterium
AGGCACTCGTTCGATTTTATCCATAACAGAGCTGCTGTCGATCACAAGACGAACGTTCTTCTTGGGAATCTTCTTCCCCTGCCTTAATGTAGTAAGAATGGATCTAACTGCATCGTCGTCTGTAATCTTTCCATTAATGATTGCGCCTTCCGGCATTGGAACTGTTTCGAAAGAACATATTTTAACTTTCTTCTTTAAGGCTTTGCCTGAAACTACTGTAACTTCTTCATTCGAAAGATAAACGGACGTGGTCATGAAAAACCTCCTTTTATCCGATATTTTGATAAATTTTAAGAATCGGCATCAAAACCGAAAGCATAATAAACAATACTATAACCGCCATGAAGAGAATCATCATAGGCTCTAAAAGCGTTACCAAACGTTTGGATGAACTTTCGGCTTCATAGTCAAAAGACTCTGCAACCGAGGAGAGCATCGATTCAAGACGACCCGTTTCTTCTACTATTAAAATTCTTGAAGACAGTTTTATGTCAAATCCCTTTACCGTTTTGATAGCTTGAGAAAGAGAGGTTCCGTTTTTCACCAAAAGGATTACTTCATCAAACTGCATACTGATAAACCGATTCCCAATTGTTATTCTTGAAATCTGCAGAATGCTGATAATCGGGATTCCACTTGCATAAAGCGAGCTCATCGTGCGTGCAAATCGGGCAGTATAGATAATTTTTAATAATTTCCCTATTTTAGGAATGTTAAGCTTAAGCTTATCAAGTTTGTTCCGAAAAGACTCCCTCTGCATTAAGGTTCCCACCATAGTTGCTATCAGCAGAACACCCCCGAGTATTAAATACCAATAGTGGATCATCCCGTTACTGATGGCAAGCATCACGCGGGTCGGAACAGGAAGAGTCATTCCTTTGAAAGCTGCGAAAAAGTTCGGAAGAACCACAACAAAAATCACCAGGACCACCACGACAATCACACAAGACAATACTGCAGGGTAGGTCATCGCTCCGGAAATCTTGCTGTTTAACTGGTGTTCCTTCTGATAATATTCCGCCATCTTGATTGCGGCATCATCCATTTTTCCGCTTAGCTCTCCCGCTTCAATCATATTGATGAAAAGTTCCGGAAAAACGCCGCCCAGCTCTTTCAGCGCTTCAGACAAAACCAGTCCATTTTGTAAAGAACGGTAAATATCGGCGTATATTCCTTTAAGCTTTTTGGAGTGGTCACGATTCATGATAATGTTCATCGCACGGGTCAGAGAAACCCCTGATGAAAGCATACTTCCAATCTGGCGGGAAAAATCCGACACTTCCATTGGCTTTAATTTTTTTCTGCTATCTTCTTTTTTTATTTCTTTTGATTGAACTAAAAAAAGCTGTTTTTCCCGCAGGACTGTCATCAGATGTGATTCGTCCTGTGCGATCAAACTCCCTTTAAATGTTTTCCCCGATACATTCTTCGCGGTATATTTATAATGAGGCATCGGTCCACCTCCTTTTTTCGTATCCTAAAGTAGTCCAAATATTCTTAAATAGCCCTTGATAAACTGGTTCCCCAATAACATGGCAACCAAAATACCAATACATAGATACGGACCAAACGCAATACGTTTTTTTCTGTTTTCAAAACTGCGGCAAAGCAGGATGACTCCATGAATACCGCCTAAAAGCAAAGCTATAAATCCGGCAACAAGAATATTCTGCCATCCAATCAGAAATCCGCAGACTGCAACTAGCTTCACATCGCCTCCACCAAAAGAGTCCGACATAACGACGGAAAGCAAAAACATCGGCAGGCTGAGTGCAAAAAAACCGATAAGACGAGCAAAAAATGTCGGCGGCGAAATCAAAAATACCGCAGCCACACAAGGAAACAACAACGCCAAGATTAGTCCGTTAGGTATGGTCATCGTGTCCAAGTCAATAAACGCAATCGCCACTAAAATTGATGAAGCAACAAACAAGATGAGGCTTTTTATTGTAAAATCATAACGCATATATGTAAATAACGCTATCGCGCCTGTAATTATCTCCACAATAGGATATCGCCCCGAAATCTTAGCCTTGCAATTTCTGCATTTACCGTGTAAAAACAAAAAACTTGCAATAGGAATCATATCAGCGGGGTTCAGCGTGTTATTGCAATGGGGGCAAAAAGACCGCCCTTTGGCAATCGAAATTTTCTTGGGCACGCGATAAATTACAACATTTAAAAAACTGCCAACGCAGCTGCCAACTAAAAATAAAAAACCATACAATATGCCATATGCAATATAAAGCATTTTTAGCAGCTCCTTTTTTCTTTTTGGAGCATCATCGTTACTCGTATTTTTAGAAGAGTGTTATGGGGGCATAGCTCCACATAACACTCTTCTAATCTTCTATTTTCTGAATTTATTCCAAAACAAGCTGTCTTTCCTTGGATTTCATATCATGACGTTTGTGCCGTATAATTAATCCTCTGCCGGTGTATCGGTCACAGTGAATCCAGTGGAAGAATAGGTGGCTGTCTTTCCGCCTTTGGTATAGGTAAGTCCCGTCACCTTTCCACCTTCAGAAGCTGTTACAACGGTATTAGAATCATCTGCTAAATCTTCTCCGATTAGTTTGTTAATCTTTGCCGCTGTAATATCACCAGTGCCAACGACTCCGTCTTTTGCATATTCTTCGGTAGCAACTGCTTGTGCCGCAACGTAGACTGCTCTTGCTTCGGTAACAATCTGCTTCTCTTTTGCATCATTGATATAGCCCACCAAAGAAGGAATCGCAATCGCAGCGAGAATTGCTAAAATAACCAAAACGATAATGACTTCAACAAGAGTAAATCCTTTTTTGGACTTTCTTAATGCCAACAATTTGTTCATAAAAACCCACCTATTCTTCTAAAATAATTTTGTTCGTTATAAAATAATTTTGTTCGTTATAAAATAAGAAAAGGCAAGCCTATCCGTTCTTTTATAACCAAAAACTGTGTTAATTTAAAAAGAGTAAATATGCATAGCCGTTCATGATCCATACCCAGTGGAAAAAGACAGCGCATTACTTGCCTATCCAAAACAATGCATTACAATTTAACTTATTATTGGATTGTCAGAAAACCAAATAAATACAATATTTTTCTATTTATTTGTATTATATCATAAATCTATAATTTATCAACAGAGCATTCATAATATTGTATAAATTCACAATTTCGGATATATGGCATTGTAACAATTATAATTTAGAGCAAAAGCTTTTCCAGCCTTCAAACAGCAGATAGGTCATTTGATTTTCAAGAATTTTCGTGCAATTCCCACCAACGGTCTATAGATTATTCCTTCCATCTCTTTGCTGACCGTTTTCAGCTGCCTGCGTATTTCAATATTCTGAGGACAATGGCTTTCACACTTGCCACAGCCAACACAGCGGGATGCGTTTGCCGGTTTAACGGACAGCGCACCCAATGTCTGCATATATTTCATCCGAAGCCTTAGTCCTTTTCCTCCGATAAGATATTTATCATTATAACAGGAAAAGCATCCCGGAATATCCACTCCGGCGGGACAAGGCATGCAATATCCGCAAGCAGTACATGGGACTTTGGTTTTTTCCATCATAATGGCTTTTACTTTTTCAAACACTTCAAGTTCCTGCGGAGTAAGTGAGTTTGATGTTGAGCGGCAGGCAATATCAATGTTGTCTTGAATCTGAGCTTCATCACTCATACCGGATAAAACGACATTGACCTCCGGGTGGTTCCATATCCATCTGAGCGCCCATTCCACGGGGGACCGTTCCTGTTCATAGCTTGCAAAGGCATCATATACTTGTTTTGGCAGATGAGTAACAAGCTTTCCTCCCCGCAAGGGTTCCATAACGATAACAGGAATCCCAAGTTTTGTGGCGAGCAAGAGACCCGATTTTGTTGCCTGATTATTTTCATCCAAATAATTATATTGTATCTGACAAAAGTCCCACGGATAAGCCTGTACAATCTGCTCAAAATCCATCTTTGCCCCGTGGAATGAAAAGCCGATATTTTTAATCACGCCATCTGCTTTCAGCTCTTCCAACCATTCCAAGACGCCCATATTTACAAGCCGATCAAACATCGGTTTGTCGGTAAGCATATGAAGAAGATAATAATCGATATAATCGGTTTGTAGTCTTTTCAGCTGAGTTTCCATAATCTTTTTTGCATTTTCCAGCTTATGCACCATAAAAGGAGGAAGCTTGGTTGCAATCTTCACTCTCTCCCGATAACCGCCCAGCAGTGCTTTCCCCAACAAAGATTCACTTTTCCCGTTATGATAGATGTATGCTGTGTCGAAATAGTTTACACCTTTTTCAATCGAATCGCGGATCATGGCAATCGACCTTGGCTCATCTATATTCCCGCTTCCGCCTTTTGTGGGGAACCGCATGCATCCAAACCCCAGAATCGAAAGTTCATCTCCGTTTTTTATATTCACCCTAGTATTCATTATTTCCCGCTCCTCACTGCGTATTCTTAAATGTGGGTCGATAATTACTTGTGACTGAGTCCATTTTATAGAACCATTGTATTATATAATGCAGAATCAATCAATAGCCATATAAAAAAGGGGCGGCAACCCCGTTTTATTTGCTTCGATAATTGCTTTGAGCTGGTCATACTCTGCTTGTTTTCCACCATTTGTAACATCACCAATAGACATAATTCCAAGACTGTCAGGGTCATTCTTTTTAATATCTTTTAACGCAAGGTCAAGATGATTGTTGTGGTCATGATGAGAATTATCTGTTATATGCCAATCTGATGTGGCTTCAAAAGAATAAAGCGGCGTTTCCTGTGACAAAGCAATATTTTGAGCAATAGAAACTTGAGCATATCTGTCGGACAAGTTACTTCCCGAAACAGAATAAGCAACGATTTTGGTTGCGCCTGCTGGAATCGTTGTTTTTGAAACGATTGCTTTTGAGACTGAATTTGCCCCTTTTGCAGCTATTCTTACAAAAGGAGTATATCCTTGGATTCTCCCACTGTCGTTTCCCCAATAAACCCAATATTCGCTTATCCCCAAAGTCACATCAGGCGGAGTAACAGTAATCGTTCCATCTGCATATCCTTGTTGTGTTGCGGATCGAACATAAGAAACCGCCTTGGGTTCAAAGAATTGAGAAGATGCTGTTATTTCAAAATCAACCTGACTTAAAACAGTATAGCCGTCATCTAAAAACAAAAAAGCGGTATAAGAACCCACCGTTAAATCCAAGAACTTTTTGTTACCTTGAAAGTTGGAAAAATCCGACGTACCGTTTGGTTGACTGATATTCTTGGTGTATTGCCATAGCAAGGAAGTTATTCCGCTCCCGGGCGTTTGTCCCCGAGTATAAATCCCAATCCATGCGTTTTCGTTTGTGCTGTTTGTATAAGAAGTCTGAGCCGTCTCTCCAATTATGTATTCCGATTTACTCATGCTAACAGTTGGAGTTTGGTCTTGTACGCCGGCTGCAGACGCAATATTGATCATTGTTGTTAAAAAAATACACGCTGATATCATCGTGCCGCACAACCTCTTAAAAATTCTTCTCATTCTATGCACCCCTTATTGAAGAATACTCTGCTTAAAAGCGCAGAAACACTTAAAATCACAACGGAATTATATTTCTTTTAGGTTGTGGTTTCAAGTGTCTTTATTTATTTGTAAGTATTTTCGTGTATTGTTGTGTAATCTCTGATTTATTTATTGGTAACATTTATTCCTTGACTTGTATATTTTTCTAAAACATTCTTGTCTAAATTGGAATC
>JARBTU010000125.1 GCA_029240015.1 Oscillospiraceae bacterium
AAACAACCAACCCCAAGAATATGAATCTTTCATATTGCATGATTTGAAAGTAAGTTCTCTCCGGTAAGAAATAGGTTGCAATTCTTGAGCCATCCAACGGAGGAATAGGAATTAAATTAAAAACCGCTAACACAACATTAATAAAAATCACTTGTAACAAAAATTGACTCAAAAACCCATTGTCTGCTCCGAATACCCATGTAAACTTTAAAATAACCATGGCCAAAAAAGCAAGAACAAGGTTGGACATCGGTCCTGCCAAAGAAGAAATTGCCATACCCGCTTTGGGATTCCTGAAGTATCCGGGATTAATCGGCACCGGTTTTGCCCAGCCAAAGCCCACAAGAACCATTGCAATGGTTCCAAATAGGTCAAGATGCTTGATTGGGTTCAGTGTTAGTCTTCCCATATTTTTTGCTGTTGGATCCCCAAGTTTATATGCTACATATCCATGTGCGCACTCATGAACCGGAAATGCGATTAAAAGAACAATCGCATTTGTTATATATTGAAAAAATCTACTGGCTAAAAACTCCATACACCAATACTCCTAATCCATAATTTTCTTTTTTATGCTCTTTAGATATCTTATTATACTGGGAATTCTTATAAATTACAAGTATGGCGTTTTGTTTTTTGGATTGTTTTTAATAATATTTACTTTTTTGTTGAAAAATACTTGATTTTATTTCACAAATCTGATAGTATATTAATATTGACTTTTTGCAAAAGCTCACTCGAAGGAGGTGCCCACCCATGGCAAAATGCGACATCTGCGGTAAAGGTGTCACTTTCGGAATTAAGGTTTCCCACTCCCACAGAAGAAGTAATAGAACTTGGAAGCCTAATGTTAAGCGCGTAAAAGCAGTAGTAAACGGTACACCATGCCATCTCTATGCTTGCACTCGTTGCTTACGTTCTAATAAAGTAACACGCGCCGTCTAAAATTAGATACGAAATCTGTCATAAAAGCCAGTCCTGAAAAGGACGGGCTTTTTTGTTTTTATTTGCCTGATCAGGGGGACATCAAATGATGTCCCCCTGATTTATTTTTCGTTTTTCTTATAATGTTTTTTGCCATACCTGTTCATTTTCATGTCTTTTCGGACGATCCATCAGATTCTCAACACTGACTCTAATATCTTTGTGTTCATATAAAACTCCATGTAACTGCTCAACGATAGGCATTGTAACATCAACCGACTTCGCAAGTTCCCATGCCGTTTTCGCCGCATGATATCCTTCCACCGTCCCGACGCGTTCAACTGCTTGCTGAGCGCTGAGCCCTTGTCCGATTAAGATGCCCGCTCTTCTGTTTCGGCTGTGCATGCTTGTACAGGTTACAATCAAATCACCAATCCCCGCCAGACCTGCGAAAGTTGCTTCATGACCGCCCATGCATACTCCAAGGCGCGCAATTTCGGCAATCCCACGAGTCATCAAAGCGGCTTTTGTGTTGTCTCCAAGACCCATTCCATCACATATCCCGGCACACACAGCGATAATGTTTTTAAGTGCTCCGCCAATCTCAACACCGATCACGTCATCGCTGACGTAAATTCTTAGGGTTTTATTCATTAAAATATCTTGAACGTATTCCGCGCTCTTACGATCCTCAGAAGCCGCCACAATCGTTGTAGGCATTCCCCTTGCAATTTCCTCCGCATGTGAAGGACCGGACAAAGCGACCACTTTTTCGGAATTCAACTCTTCTCCAATTACGGCAGACAAACGTTTTAAAGAACCTGCTTCCAGTCCTTTTCCCACATTCACAACAACTGTATTTTCAGAAACAAAAGGTTTCACACTTCTTGCAGTTTCCCTTACCGCAAAAGACGGAACCGCAAAAATGAGTAAATCTGCACCCTTTATTCTCTCCAAATCAGTAGTTAAACCAATCCCGTTTTCTATTGCTATTCCAGGCAATAATTTTCTGTTTTCTCCATAATTTCTTATTGCGTTGATTTCTTCTTCAAATTTGGACCACAAAACTACTTGATGTCCATAATGATAAGACATCACAGCGAGTGATGTGCCGAAACCGCCCGACCCTAATATTGCAATACGTGCCATAAACAACCATCCCTCTCAACAGTAATTTTAGCTATTTTTATCTGACGAAGCTTCTTGTTTCTTTTTTCCAAGCCTGCTTTCCGTTCCGTTTAACAAACGCTTGATGTTTCCTCTATGCATAAAAATAATAATTGCCGCTATGGTTAGCGCCATAAAAGAATCCTGAAAAATGGTGTTGCTTTGTCTAATAAGTGCAAGGCAAAACGTCGCAATCGGGAATGATACTGCGGCCGCAATAGACCCCAGTGAAACATATCTGGAAATAACAACAAAAATAATAAAAATACTTAATACAATCGCCAACACAAGAGGATCAATAATGAGAATTGCCCCCGCGCAAACAAGAATCCCTTTTCCTCCCTTAAATTTATAGTAAAGAGGAAACAGATGACCCAGCATTACAAAAAATGCAGAGATGTATCCACCGAATAAAATTCCTTCTGTGCCGCCGATAAAACTAAAAATCAGTTTGCCTAATAAAACGGCCACAATTCCTTTTGAAAAATCCCCAACAAGCGTTAACGCGGCCGGACCTTTCCCAAGCGTCCTTAAAACGTTCGTCATTCCTGCGTTTCCGCTTCCAAAATCTCTGATATCTTTTTTAGCAAAAATCTTTGTAATAATGATGGCAAAGTTGATACTTCCAAGCAAATATGCCACCAATGCAACCGAAACAATTGCAGCAATTAAATATATAATATCCACGATTATTGTTCCTCCAACATATAAAAGTCAAAATTTTTACGAATCGCTGCCCCGCTCACGGACGATAAACCGTATCGGAGTGCCTTCCAGCCCGAAAGTTTCTCTGATTTCATTTTCTATATAACGCTGGTAAGAGAAATGGAACAGGTCTGATTTGTTCACAAATGTAACAAAAGTAGGCGGCTTTGTAGAGGGCTGCGTCATATAAAAAATTTTAAGTCTCTTTCCCTTATCGGAAGGAGGCTGGACTCTCGCCGTGGCATAAGACAAAAGATCGTTAAGCATTCCCGTAGAAATTCTCATGGCGTTTTGTTCACTTACATATTTAATCAGCTCATAAAGTTTGGTGATCCGTTGTCCTGTTTTTGCCGAAATAAAAATAAACGGTGCATAAGACATAAAACTGAAATCCGCTTCAAGATTTTTTCGGTATTCGTTCATCGTCTTGTCGTCTTTTTCGACTGCGTCCCATTTGTTGACGGCAATAACACAAGCCTTTCCTCGCTCATGCGCATATCCTGCAACTTTACTGTCCTGCTCTGTGAACCCCATTGTTGCATCAATCATGATAACACAAACATCTGCTCTGTCTACTGCCATATATGCTCTTAAAACGCTGTATCTTTCAATATTTTCTAAGACTTTTGATTTTTTTCTGATTCCTGCCGTGTCGATAAAGACAAACTTGCCTTGTTCATTTTGAATAACTGTATCCACGGCGTCTCTTGTCGTCCCAGCGATGCTGGAAACAATCATACGTTCTTCCCCAGCAATTTTATTGATTAAAGAAGATTTGCCGACGTTCGGCTTGCCAATCACAGCAACCTTTATATATTCTTCCCCATAATCATCTTCTGAATCCTCAGGCAGATGCTCAAAAACCGCATCAAGAAGATCCCCTGTTCCATGCCCATGCGCTGCGGAAACGGCTATAGGGTCGCCCAGTCCGAGATTATAAAACTCATAAAACTCCGCAGGAGGGTTTCCAACTCTGTCACATTTGTTTACGCATACAATAATCGGCTTCCCGCTTTTTAAAAGCATCGTTGCAACATCCGAATCGGTAGCTGTCACACCCGACTGCATATCAGTGACAAGAACGATAACCTGCGCACTTTGTATCGCGAGTTCCGCCTGCCTTTTCATCTGGGATAAAATCACGTCATCGCTGTTCGGCTCAATTCCACCTGTATCGACCAACATGAATTCCTTGTTTCTCCATTCGCATTCCGAATAGATTCTGTCCCGAGTAACCCCCGGGGTATCTTCCACAATGGATAATCTTTTTCCAATCAATTTATTAAACAAAGTTGATTTTCCGACATTCGGTCTTCCAACTACTGCTACAATGGGTTTCGACATTTTTTATCCTCCCAAAATTTCTAAACCGTAAATTTGTGTCTATCTATTCTCCTAAAATTGCATCCAGCAATTCATATCCGTCGTTTTCGACCACCCTAACCTTGATGCCCAGCGATTCTTCTACTTGGCCTACCGTTACATCATCCAAAAAAATCTCGGTGTCTTTTCTAAGCATGCAGGACGGAATCAAAAGTTCGCTTCCCAAATCTTTTCCTTTAAGCTGCTTTATCAAATCCTGCCCCGTCACAAGTCCGGCAACGGTTATTTGATGTCCAAAAAAGTCATTGATAATACCATATACATTACAATCTAAATTATGCCATTTTTTCTTGGCTTCGTCAACCAAGCTTCCTAAAAAGTCACAAGCGGCAACACCTGTTGCTAGACTGGTTTTCCTTGGCTTTTTCAACTTAGTATGTTCTTTGTCTTCCACCGCCCAATGAAACTCTTCTCTTAAACTGGCAATCAGCCCTACTCCGTTTTCAAGCTGGCTGAACTCACCGTAATATTCACTGGAAGGAATCGGGATTCCGGCTTTTAAAAAGAATTCGTCTGCAGGATACGCAAGTCTTGAACCTGTTTTTCGCTGAAATTCATCTGCAAAATCATTGATAATATCCACTACTTGTTTTGATATTTGCTCATTATATGATTGCATGTCAAACAGCCCATCACGATAGTCCGTTATCCCGACGGGAACACATGAAACACTCTGGACGTTTGGGTAGAGTTTTCCTAAATCACCAAGGCTTCCTTTCAGCTCGTCCCCGTCGTTAATACCCGGACATAAAACCAACTGACAATTGATTGATATGCCCGCTTCTGCAAGGCGCGGAATATATTTTAAACTCTCTCCCGCGTTTTTGTTTTTCATCATTTTTACACGGAGCTCAGGGTTGGTTGTGTGAACCGAAATATTAATCGGACTGATGTGCATACTGATAATTCTTTCAATATCAGTTTCCTTAATATTTGTAAGCGTGATATAGTTTCCGAATAAAAAACTCATTCTTGTGTCGTCATCTTTGAAATACAAGCTCTCTCTCAGCCCTTTGGGCATTTGGTCTATGAAACAGAAGATGCATTTGTTCCTGCAGCTTCTTTGCTCATCCATAAGATAAGTATCAAACTCAAGCCCGATGTCCTCATATTCGTCTTTTTTGATTTGAACCTCACGTGTTTCTCCATCAACAGACGTTATTTCGAGCTTCAAGTTTTCTTCAGTAATATAAAACCTATAATCCAATACATCTATAATAGCATGATCATTAACAGAAACAAGCTGTTCATTATTTAATATTCCCGCTTTTTGTGCCAAAGAATCTTTTTTTACCTCTGAAATTTTAACCGCCATGAGCCACTCACTTCCGTTAAGAACATTTTAAGAACCAATTTTTAATCTCAATGGATAAAAAGAATAAAAGGTAGGAGAAGGTTTGTTGATCCTCTCCTACCTTTAAGCGACTTACGCTTCTTTTTTAATAACCTCAACACCCTTGTAGAAGCCACAATTGCCACATA
>JARBTU010000126.1 GCA_029240015.1 Oscillospiraceae bacterium
ATCCCAGCAAAGCGTATCGTTTATTACAATGGGAGTATTTATAAAACGGTTTATTTCAACAGTTTTAACGGTTTTCCCATCAAATTCCCCAAGCATAGCCCGACCACTTGATGCGCCAAAATCGAAAGCCAATACACTCCTTCTCTGAGTAGGCATTACCATCTCCTCCTATTATTTAGACTTTTTCTTAATATAAATAATCATAACATTGATGATTGATTTTGTCTATAAATGTTTATTATATTGTCAAACAAACATTATCATGTTATAATATGATAAAAAATGAAATCTTTTGAGCAAAAGGTGGCATGATCATGTTATCAGAGAAAAGGCATCAGCAGATTTATGATATCGTGAACGATAAAAAATCCGTTACAGTTCATGAATTGAGTCAAAGTCTCTTTGTCAGCGAAGCAACTATTCGAAGAGACTTATCCACAATGGAAAAATTGGGGTTCATAAGGCGTTCCCACGGCGGAGCTGTAATTTTTGAAAGTATTAATGATGAGTCCTCCATTTTGATCAGAGAACAAGAAAACGTGCCTCAAAAAAAGGCGATTGCAGAAATTGCAAGTGAGCATATAAAACCACATCATACTATTTTCATGGATTCAAGCAGCACAACAGGTATGATCATTCCTTTTTTAAAAAGATACAAGTTTTTAACGGTTATCACCAATGGATTAAAAAACGCTTTGTTGCTTTCAGATAAAACAACCGCCAAGATTTATATGCCAAGCGGAATTGTAAGCAATCAATCCAACTCTATTTTAGGGGGTGATACGCTAGACTATTTTTCAAATATGAATGCGGACATTGCATTGATTTCCTGTAGCGGAATTAATATAGAAAATGGGATAACAGATGCTTCTTTTGAACAATCCAGCTTAAAAAAACAGATGTTAAAAAAAGCACAGGTTAAAATATTGTTGTGTGACAGCAGTAAATTTTATAAAACCTATATGTGTGAAACTTGTGATTTTGATTCGCTTGATTATGTTATTACAGATAAACGTCCCGACGATATTTTTGAAAAAAAAGCACAGGATCAAGGCTGTAAAATTATTTATCCATAAAATCACTGATTGAAAGGAACATCCTATATGAACAGAACAGAACAAGCCTATCATCTGGCAAAAAGTGCTTATGCAGAGCTGGGAATCGACACAGATGCAGTAATGGAAAGGCTTAAAAAGATAAAAATATCTCTTCATTGCTGGCAAGGTGATGACGTATCGGGCTTTTTGTTTAAAGACAATGAGCTAAGCGGAGGAATTCAGGTAACAGGAAATTACCCCGGAAAAGCTTCCACCCCAGAACAACTTCGACAAGATATAGAAAAAGCCCTCTCAATGATTCCCGGAAAGCACAAGATAAATCTCCATGCCATTTATGCAGATACAGACGAAAAAGTGGATCTTAATGAACTTGAGCCAAAACATTTTGAGCGATGGGTGGATTGGGCAAAACAAAACGGATTAGGATTGGACTTTAATCCCACCTGTTTTTCGCATCCAATGGCAGATTCCGGCTTTACAATCAGCAGCCCTGATCCTGAAATACGAGCGTTTTGGATTGAACATTGCAAAAGAAGCCGAAAAATCGGTGAGTATTTTGGAAAAGAGTTAGAGCAAAAATGTGTGACCAATTTCTGGTTTCCCGACGGATATAAAGACATTCCTGTGGATAGGCAGTCCCCTCGCATTCGTATGAAAACTGCGCTTGATGAGGTGTTTTCTCAGGAAATAAATGAACAATACCATCTTGATGCCATAGAGAGCAAGGTTTTTGGCATTGGAACAGAAAGCTATGTTGTTGGTTCCAATGAATTTTGTTTAGGATATGCGGTAAAAAATAATAAGTCCGTATGCCTTGATGCAGGACATTTCCATCCAACAGAAGTGATTTCTGATAAAATCTCCCCTGTTCTGATGTTCACAAATGAGTTGTTGCTGCATGTAAGCCGACCTGTTCGATGGGACAGTGATCATGTTGTTATTCTGGACGATGAGTTAAGCCAAATCGCACATTCCTTGATAAGGACCAACCTCATTGAAAAAACGCATATCGGTCTTGATTTTTTTGACGGAAGCATAAACCGTGTTGCGGCTTGGGTGATTGGCACAAGGAATATGATAAAAGCATTGCTGGTTGCGATGTTAGAGCCCACTGAAATGCTTAACCAATTCGAGCTGGAAAAAGATTACACAAGTCGGCTGGCAATGTTGGAGGAGCTTAAAAGCTATCCATTTTCCGCTGTATGGGATTATTATTGCGAAACAATGGGAGTTGCACAAAAACAAGAATGGCTTTTAGAAGTCAAAAAATATGAACAAGAAGTTTTGTTAAAAAGAGAAAAATGCAATGTGAAAGGCAGATTTTAAAGATGAAAGAAATCCTTAACGCACCATTTGTAAAACAAATGTGCAAATTAACATCAAACATGTACAGAATGGGATGGGATGAACGCAACGGAGGTAATGTAAGTTTCCTATTAGATCAAGAGGTTGTAAAAGATTATCTGGATATCAATAAAGTAACCAAAAGAATCCCCATAAACCTGGATGTAAAATTTCTTTCAGGGAAGATTTTTATTGTAACAGGGACAGGAAAATATTTTAAAAACGTTGAAGACGACCCTTCTGTTAATTTGGGAATCATCCGTGTTTGGGAGGAAGGAAACGGTGTTGATTTACTATGGGGATATGAAGATGGAGGAGCCCCAACGAGTGAACTTCCTTCTCATCTGATGACCCATATTGAGCGGCTTAAAATAGATCCTGACCATAGGGTTGTAATACATACTCATGCAACAAATATCGTAGCGATGACATTTGTTCATGACTTAACCGAGCGGGAGTTCACACGAACTTTGTGGCAGATGTGCACCGAATGTATGGTGGTCTTTCCCGATGGCGTAGGCGTTTTGCCATGGATGCTATGCGGAAATGATGAGATTGGACAAAAAACAGCTGAAAAAATGAAAGAATACCGCCTTGTCGTTTGGGCACATCATGGGATTTTCGGTACAGGAAGAGACATTGATGAAACGTTTGGACTTATTGAAACGGTTGAAAAATCTGCAGAAATTTTTATTAAAATCATGCATATGCCAATTAAGCAAACGATAACAGATGAGCAATTAAGAACTCTGGCCAAAGCATTCTGTGTAACCCCAAAGTCTGGCTTTTTAAATAATTAATAACTCACTCTCCGAATTTCAAAATATAGCGAATTGAACAAAACTAACATAAATCAACGCAACAAAGAAGTCTTCCAGTCGTAAAATCAACTACGACTGGAAGACTTCTCAAATTTGCGGAAAAACAACTATCTTATCATTTAATGCTCTGTATTC
Source organism: Oscillospiraceae bacterium (assembly GCA_029240015.1). GTDB lineage: Bacteria > Bacillota > Clostridia > Oscillospirales > Ruminococcaceae > JARBTU01. The sequence continues at coordinate 3,359 of JARBTU010000126.1, forward strand.
AAATTATTTTGTTTTGTGTTATAATAATATAATTAAACTATATGATTGAAAGGAAAAACTATGAACATAAAAACGTTATGTAAAAATAATACTGAAGTTGCGCTCATTCAAAGTAATGAACTTATCATAACAGATACTCAGTCTGCTTTGGACTTAATTGCGACGATACGCTACGAAACAGGATGTGACCGAATAGCGTTGAATAAAGAAGCCATAATAGAAGATTTTTTTAAGCTGAGCACTTGCCTTGCCGGAGAAATACTTCAAAAGTTTATCAACTATAGTATGAAATTCGCTATTATCGGCGACTTTTCTTGTTATTCAAGCAAGGCTTTCAAAGATTTTATGTATGAGAGCAACCACGGTAAAGACATATTCTTCGTTTCTACTGAGGATGAGGCGGTTGAAAAACTGGTTGCAGTTTAATAAATCCAATCATATGGGAGATTCTGGAATGAATCACTCTATTTACTGTGGTTGACATTTCAGTTGAAGTGAGGTATCATATAATTCTTATTAGACCTCTATGTTTAATAGGAATCAACAATTGGGAGGCATCAGAATGGCAAAGGATATTACAAGAGAACAAGCGTGGGAGCTTTTGACGGAATATAATAAAGATGATTTTCATCTAAAGCACGCCCAGATTGTTGAGGGTGTAATGCGTCATTTTGCAAATAAGCTGGGCTACAGCAACGAGGCTGATTTCTGGGCCATTGTTGGGCTCTTGCACGATCTTGATTTTGAAATGTACCCTGAGCAGCATTGCATCAAAGAGCAAGAAATTATGCTCGAGCTTGGGCTTGATGAGCGTTTGATTCACGCTGTTGCTAGCCACGGATATGCTCTGACGGTAGACATTGAGCCACAGCATCAGATGGAAAAAATATTATACGCTACAGATGAACTTACCGGACTGATTGGTGCAGTTGCTATCATGCGCCCATCCAAAAGCGTGATGGATTTAGAATTAAAATCAGTTAAGAAAAAATATAAGAATGCAAATTTTGCCGCCGGATGTTCTCGTGAGGTCATTGAGCGTGGTGCAGAAATGCTCGGATGGGAACTTGATGAACTAATTGAACAAACAATTCTGGCTTTGAGATCATGTGAATCACAAATTTAGACTGTTTATCAAATTGAACAACTTTAAAAGCTCTGGGAGTAACAATTGTTACTCCCAGAGCTTTTTATGCCTTGTGCAGGAAAAATATATATAATCCAAATTGCCTATTGACAATGAGTAACTAGTTACGTATAATAATAAGTAACCAGTTACTTATTATTATCATAAAGGAAAGAAAATAATGAAAATGAATAATCTTGGCGAAAAGGCATATATATTTGGTTCTATTTTTACTTTATCAAACAAACTGCAATCTTTAGGCGATAAGCTTGATAACAACCTGACTGTAAAGCAATGGCTTTTGTTAGCAGGCATTTTCAAATGTGAAAATGATGCACCAACTATTACAGAAGTTTCCTCTCTTATAGGAAATTCAAGGCAAAACATTAAAAAAATGGTTCTCATTCTCGAAAAAGAAGGCTTTGTAACCCTCCAAAAGGATTTAAATGATGCAAGAATTTTGAGAATCGGGCTTACGGAAAAATGCCTGCATTATTTGAAACGGCGAGAAAAAAAAGAACTTCAGTTTTTAGAGCAACTGTTTGAAGGTTTTGATCCAAATTCAGTGAGAAGTTTAAGTGATGGGATATCCAAACTGGATCAAAATATTATTGAAATGGAGAAGCAATATGCGTACGAGAAAAAGGAGTAAAAAGATTATGTGGATATCTGTATTCGTTGCAGCTACTTTAATTATAGCAGTCGTTATTTTCTTTAAGCTACCCTATTCCAAAACAAAATCCGAATTCCACAGTGAAGTTGATAATAAAATTTCGACTCTGACAAAATATTCAAGCGTTTTTACCGAAGATGATATTAAAGCACTTCCCTTTCCGGTGCAGAAATATTTCAAATATTGCGGATATTTGGGAACTCCTAAAATGTCTTACATGAAAGCAACTTTTACCGATGTGGATTTTAAAATGTCTCAAAGTAAAACCATAAAGATTGATTATACTCAATATAATTTTGTGGAAAAACCGGAACGATTTGCTCTCATATCTTCGTCCTTATTCGGAGTCCCGTTTGAGGGTTTTGATTCTTATAGAAACGGCGTAGGGAGCATGAAAGGTTCTATTGCCAAATTGGTTCCCCTTTTTGATCAAAGAGGACAAAGCATGGATAAAGCGTGCCT
>JARBTU010000127.1 GCA_029240015.1 Oscillospiraceae bacterium
AATAAATATAAGAAAGCATGAGGTGAAGCTAAATAATGGGACTTATTTATGAAACTGATCCGGCAAAAGCCCAAGCCCTTCAGTCGGACGTATTACTTCAGAGTCTTGCAACCAATCCTTATTTTGCAGCAAGCAGTATTCCGACAAAAAATGCAAAATTGGCGACAACGAAGCAGGACATTATTAGGGCGATTAATGAAATCGTTTCCAACTTCTCTGCTCTTAAGATTGCAACCGACACAAATGTCAATAAAGTGCTTCAAGCGCTTGGTGATTTTACGGCGGATACAACTCTGTTGGACAAACTCAAAGCAATTGATGGAAATTTGATCGAGGCACTGGCGAAAGTAAATACAACTGCTCAGAATGCAAGTGCTTCCGCTGACTCAGCAGCAAGCCGAATAGAAATCGTTAGGCAGCAAATCGAAGAGGCTGGAGCCACTTTCGAAGATGAACAAGAACTTACAGAAGATACAAACGTAGTCAAATTGCAATACACTCCTGTGGATGCAAGCAAAATTGATTTATATATCAATGGCGTAAAATATGGAAAAAAATTCTTTACATACGACGCAGATACGAACTCTATAACTTGGATTAATATTGGCAAGTATATTGGTTTTGATCTCGAAGCTACTGATATCATCACGGCGATTTATAGTCGTCGTGCGTAGAAAGGAAGGATAGAAAAAATGACGATTAAAGCAAAACAAATTTCTGGATTAATTGAAGGACTCTGCGTGCTTGCAGAGCTCCATAAAGTAGATGTTAAAATGACATCTTGGAACGGATCATTAGATGGTAATGAATATAAAACATGGGCAACAGAGGCAGATCAGCTAGCTATATTCAAGAGAAAAGTTTTTCTTGACTGTGCATCGGCGTTTGCTAACTGGACAACTCTTAAAACAATTCCCGGATTAAATAAAATTTTGGGAACAACCGTAGCAAGTATGTTTACGGGATGTACATCACTAAAAGAGATTGATGATATTCAGGCACCGTATGCAATAGATGCCAATGGCTTTGCTTCTGGATGTACCTCTTTGGAAAGAGTAAGTAATCTTGATCTTAGTTCAGCAACTAATGTATCAAAGTTATTTTATGGAGCGACCAAGTTAAAGGATATCTCAGGAATGAAACTTAGTAAAATTCTTAATGGCTCTTCTATGTTTGAAGGATGTACTTCTTTGGAAGAAGTAAGTAATCTTGATCTTAGCTCAGTAAGTGATGTATCAAAGCTCTTTTATGGAGCGACTAAGTTAAAAGATATCTCGGGAATGCAGTTTGGTAAAATTCTTAATGCTGTTTCTATGTTTGAAGGGTGTACTTCACTTCCGGCTGATATTGGTATTGTTTTTGATATTTCGTCTGTTACGGATTTAGCAAATATTAAAAATATGTTCCAAGCATCTGGAGTAAGAACGGCAAGAATTCGCTGCGCAAAGGCAAATGCCATTAGAAATACAATCGCAATCAAAGATTTCTCTTTGGATGGTAGTATAACAAAGATTATTCTTCTTGATGAAAATGATATTGAAGAAATTATTGATGTAAGTACAAGAATGAAAGAACTTGATATGTCAAGTTGGGTAATTACTAAAAAATGTATGTTTGAAAATACAGACTATACAAAATTGAAGACAGCAGATGAATTGGCCCCATTGGCTACGTATGCTTTTTCTAACATGAAGGATGCTTTCTATGGTGGAAATGGAGTAGATGCTGGATTTATTTCCTTGCCTCCCAAATTCTACACTAGCAAATGCCAAGATTTCTCCCGCGCTTTTGCTGGCAATAAACAGTTAACCAAGCTTCCTGAAATGGATACTTCAAACGGCGTAAACATGGCAAGCATGATGGAAGATTGTTCAGGGCTTACTATAGCTCCTGAGTATGATACTTCTAATGCAACAAATATGAGCAAAATGTATAAAGGAACGCCTTTATTGACTGTAATATCGAAGCTTGATACAAGTAAAGCAATGGATGTTACACAATTATTTGCAGGTGATACAGCGCTTACCTCTGTTACGATTTTAAACCTTGCTTCAGCTCAATCTATGCAGGGGATGTTTATGGGGTGCGCAGCATTAACTAGCGTCAACGATTTGGCACCTATAGGAACAAATGTAAATGGCTTTGATATGAGCGACTTGTTTAATGGATGCGCTAAATTAGCTGCCGTTCCCAAAATTGAATTTGGCAAAGCAAACAACATCATGAGAACATTCAAAGGGTGCACTTCATTGCCGGCTGATTTTCCTTATGTTGTTGACATCACTGGAATTACGGATCCAAACAATGTCATTGACTTCTTGGAGGGATCTTCTGTTAAGACAGTTACAATTAAATGTACGAATGACAGTGTAAAGGCCGTATTGGCTAAAAACGTAATTGGTTCTCAACTGACTAAAATCACGATTGTTGACGAAAATGATAAAGTTGTTGAAACGAGAGATGCTTCCTTTGTATGTATTCCGCTGGCAACTTCCGTTCAATGGACAACTCCTGGCACTTATGATTATGTTATTCCTGCTGGCGTAACAGCAATGAAACTTGGGGCACTTTCTTCGCATACGATTAATCTCCGAGGAAATATCTCCGATTTCAGTACGAGCCTTATTATAAGTTCAAGCTGTCAACTTTCCAGCTTTGGTGACTTGCTTGTCTCTCCTATTAATAGCAAGATTGCGGAAGCAAGACAAGGCTATTCCGCGCCGTTTGACATTACTGGCTACAGTTGTAACTTTGATGCTGTTGTTGGAACCGGTAATTATGACCAGGGTGCTACTTGCCCAGTTACTTGCGGTAATAACCACTTCGCTGGTTACGCTAGAGCAACAGGGAGCAGTTATGCTCAAAAAATTGTGCCTGTTACTCCAGGAGATAAAGTTAAAATCACGGTGTCCAAAAGCTCTATCACAATTGGCTGGTACATCCAAAATGCACCTGTCATTGGAACAACGAATGGCTTCGTAATCATGGAGTATGGTCCAGATATCAAAGTCGAAGATGTTCCAACAGTTTAAAAAATAAAATTCTAAAAGAGAATGAGCATGTCTATGAGAGCTTAGTATAGCATTCATAGACATGCAAAATTTCAAAACATTATAAAGGAGATTTTTTTATGACAAATTACTTTAAACCAAACCTTGTTCAGATCGATGGTGGTCTGAAATTACGTACTGACTTAGACGCGCTCTTAAACGCTTATGACGCGGCAAAAGTTCTGACGACGATAAAAAAAGATGGCGATACTGGCAACTACAATGTCGATGAATTACTTACAACATTAAAAACTTCGTTAGACCAGATCAGTGGTGGTTCCGGTACATCCTTGACTTCGTTGAAAGAAGCAATTGATGCTCTTGATGCAAAAGTTGTAAAAGATGTTGTTCGGTTTCAACTGACGGCTGCATATGCAAATAATGCATATACTGTAACTCTTCCGGCAAACATTGACACTCTTGTTCCGGGAATTGATTTTGCAGCAAAACTTCCAGTGTTCAATCTTGATAACACTTCTGTTTTTGATGCAACTGGTGCCCAGCTAACTTTTGACTTTGCGACGAAAGCCTTCTCTGGTCTTCCGTCCGGATTAGATGAAGTAGCGTCGAAGAATGCTGCTGATGGCAAGCTGATTTACAAACCATTGGCAGTAGACTTTGATTTCAAAGTTTTCCCGACTGGTAAATTCACACTTCAGACACTTCCGGGAGACTACCTGCTTGACAATAACGAACTTCAACTGATTGCTTACGATCAGGCTATCAATAAGCTGATCGTAAAATTGGCTCAGGACGAAGACTTAATCGATGCCGTTAAGGCTCAAATCGGCGCTACGGCTATTAAAGATCAGATTGATGCAGCAATGGCTGAACTCACCAAAACTATTGCCGATAACAAAACTGTAACCGATAAAGCCATTGCTGATGCTGAAACTGCTACGGTCGCTGCTCTCGCTGTCAAGATAAACAAAGCAGATATTGTCAGTACAGTTGGTGACACTCCGTCTGCTAATAAAGTTGCTTCTGAAAAAGCCTTAGCTGATGCGATTGCAGCAATAAAAACTGCAGCTGCAGATGACTCCACGGATCAAATCAATAAAGCGATTGCTGATGCTCGGAAAATGATCGAAGATAATGTGCAGGCAAAAACAGATGCCATTGCGACTTCTGTAAACACTGCAATAACGGCTCTTACTTCGCGTACGAAAGTGTTCGAAATAAAGGATGCTACTCAGGTTGTTGAATTTGTCTTGGACGAAGTTCCAAATGCTACAAAAGTAACTTTGAATATCAACAGCTTTGTTTATGAAGAAGAAGACGGCGCTTTCACAGTAGATCGTGATAATAAGAAAATCACTTGGGTGGCTACTGCTGCAAATGGTGGTTTCGACATTATGAATACACTTACTGACAAAGTAATTGTAAGATACTTCACCGGTGTCGCAACGGTAAATCAAGTGCTCAACAAAGTTCTTAGCGGCACGATTGTTCCTACAACTGGCACATACAACGTAGGTGATCGTATCTACAAGACGAATCCGGTAGTCGGTGAAAACGAAGGTTGGATCTGCACAGTAGCTGGTACTCCGGGAGCTTGGGTTGAATTTGGTATCATCGATATCAAGTCTGCAATTTCTGTTGAGGATGTCACTGCATAATGATCTGAAAAATGAAGTGAACCCTTAAAAACGAATAATGATAAATGATTGAAAGTAAAAATCATGATACAACACTAAAAGGCGTCTATCTCAATTTTAGAGTTAGACGCTTTTTAAAATTTTTGTAGATTTTGAGTTTAAAAATTGCAATTACAAGAATGTATATAGATGCAAACCGATATACAGGAAAAACGCAATTATAAATAAAAGTTCCTTAGCTATATTGGATTCATAAAAATAATAAATTTGGAGGTAATAATTATGTATGAAGTAGATGAATACACAGTATCTTTATTGCATTTTGATAATGGTATTAAAGATGAAACAGGAAAGATATGGACGGCTAATGGTGGCGCGACAGCTAGTACTGCAGATAATAATTTTGGTAAAAGTGCATTGTATCTAAAGGGGAAACAATATTTATCATCATCTAATAAGGGGGATTTCAGCTTTGGTACGGGAGATTTTACTGTAGAGTGTTGGGTAAAGAGAGAGGCGTATTCTAATATCCATCAAAATTTGTGTTCTACAACATCAGATAATGCGGCAACCGGAAATCCTGTAGGTTATGGATTTTATTTTGGGTTAGGGAAGGATTTTAAAGGAGGATTTGGTTTTTATAATAATAATTCTATTAATAGTAGTGTTGGTGTATCTGGAACAACAGTAATACCAGTAGGAGAGTGGATACATATAGCAGGAGTTCGTCATAATAATACTCTTTATCTTTTTAAAAATGGTATATTAGAAAATACTGCTGATTGTACTGGATTTAGTGTAAATCCTAATTCTGCAACACTAGTTAATATCGGAGCATATGCTAATGATGCATGGGGAAACGCATATAGAGGTTATATAGATGAATTGCGAATATCAAATATAGCTCGTTGGACAGCTGAGTTTGGTATTGAAGCACCTACAAATTTAACAGCTACCGCAGGCGATTCACAAGTAACATTATC